>JADZDV010000523.1 GCA_020850915.1 Chloroflexota bacterium
CAACCCGACCCCGTTCGTCTGGCACGGCAAGCGCTACGAACGCCGCCAACGTGCTCGACAACGTCGTCTGGGCGGCTCACCAGCCGTTATGACGCAGTCTCAGTTAATTGCAGCGTGACCCACTAGTATGGCTGCTGTAGCCGTATCGGACACGCCTGGAAAAGCAGGAGCAGACGGCTATCCGGGGCATTCTGGCGCGTCACGCTCCCCCCGGCATCGTTCTTGTAGAGGAGCGTCGCGATGCGTTGCTCCGAGGGTTTCCCAAAACCCTCGGTAGACCGTAGCGGGTCTCAGGGAGTAAAGTCTTGGGCGGAGGTCGTGCCATGGCCGTGCAGGAGCGCGCGACAGTCCAGTGGGCGAGCCCTGAGCAGGGGCGCGCGCTGTTCGACGCCCAGGCCCGGAAGCTCATGGACATCAGCGGCGACGAGTTCCTGCGCCGCTGGGACGCCGGGGTGTTCGCCGACCAGATCGACGATCCCGACCATCCCGAGATCATGTGGCTCGCCATGCTCATTCCGTTTGGCCGGTAGGACACCTCACCAGGCCGTCGAGTCTTTTCTCGCCCCACTCCAGCAGGCGATCTCTTACGTCGCTCACGCTGTGCTCTGGGCTGATGGCCGGGAGCTCCGGACGGATCCGTCGGCGCCGCCACACTCAGTAATCCTCCAGGACGGCAACCCGGTACGCCTCCATGGCGACGGTGGCATCCTGCTGAAGTTCGTCCACCGCTTCCGCATCCTCGACGTGCCGGTCGAGATGCCTGACGACACGCTCAACCGCGGCCGCTACAAGGTGAGCACGGCCGAGTACATCTATGAACTGCTCGACCAGGACGAGCGTCTGATCATCGGCTGCCACGACCACCCGGTCTTGATGTCCGAGCGCGGCGTGACCTGGCCCCACATCCATCTGACCAGGACCGAGCCGCGCGACCTTCGACACGCACACCCACCACAGGCCATATCTCACAGGAGGCCGTACTGCGATTCGCCATTGTCGACCTGGGCGTGAAGCCAGTACGCGACGGTTGGGCGAAAGCTTTCGCGGCAGCCGAAGAGAATTTGTGAAGTATCGGACTTGGAGCTAGGGCCCGAGCGTGCCACGTCAGAGCACGCGGTACGGGCGACCCCGTGCAGCCTGTCTCAGAATTCGAGAATCGCTCGAAATTCGGCGCCTCGCCTTCCCAAAGGCCCCGGACGAACGGGAACGTGAAGTGGCGGAAGCGACAATTCTGAGGCTGGCTGCGTGTGGACACCCTTGCCAGAGGCACCGCTTCTCTCCGTAACCGCTCAGCTCCCACCGGGCGCCGGGCTGCGTGCCGGGCTCGGTGATGGACTCGTGGTTGCGGGTCCGCCGAACGTCTGGATGACGTAGTTCAGCACGTGCCAGCGGTCCTCCTCGGACAGGCCGTCCTCGAAGGCCGGCATGGCCGAGCCGGGGAAGCCCTTGCTCACCCACCAGTACAACTGGCCGGGCGTGTGCTGGGTGGCGTGCAGCCGCAGGTCCGCCGGGCGCGGGTTCAGCGCCCGGCCGGCCGGGCCGTCGCCCCGCCCGAACGGCCCGTGGCAGCTCGCGCAGTTGTCCTGGTAGACCTGCTGGCCGCGCTCGATCGAGGCGCGCGTGGGCGGGATCGGGTTGGTTAGGGCCGCGGTGGGCGTGACGTCGTTCAGGAAGCCGGTCCAGAGGACGTACAGTCCGATGGCGCCCAGCAGCGCGGCGCCGAGCCGCGGCAGGATGCCGCTCACGGCGCCCAGGGAGCGGGGCAGGGTCTGAGCCAGTCGCCGCGCGCCGACCAGCAGGATCAACGCGGCGGCCAGCAGCTCCACGCCGGTCCAGAAGGTCGCCCCCAGCGAGGGCGCCTGGGTCGCCTGGGAGATGTCCGCGACGCTCGGATCGGCCGCGGCGATCTCCAGCGGCACGTTCACGTCATCCCGCCCGGCGATGCGGATGTGGGCCTCCACGTTCCAGACGCCCGCCATGGAGAGGTAGCTGCCCTGGGCTGTGTAGTGCCCGTCGCCGCGCGCGGTCAGGATCGCCTCGTTCTCGCCCATGTCGTGCTCGGTGTGGGTGAACCGCAGGGCGACCTGCTCCGCGTCCACGATCGCCCGTCCGCTCGGGTCGGCCAGCGCGACGTCATAGGTGTTCAGCCCCGCCACGGCCGGGTCGACTGTCAGAGTGATCTTGAGGCCGCTGGCCTGCGTCGAGCGGGTCTGCGCCCGGCCAAGCTGGACGAGCGCCTCGCGGGCTGGCGGCAGGTTCACCAGCACGCCGGTCGCCAGCAGCACCGCCGCGCCGAGGATCATCTCGCCCCGCACCGCCAGCCGCAGGCCGCCCGCCAGCCGCGGCGCCAGACGAGCCGCCTGGCGGGCGTTTGCCACCGCCGCGCGCGCCAGGCCCGGCCGGATGAACGCCAGGTTCAGCGCCGCCAGCACGAGCAACGGCACGATCAAAGCCAGCTTCGCGACGAGCGCCTGGCCGTACCCTGTGCGCCACAGCCCGTCGAGCTGTCCCACCTCGACCCACGCCTGGTACAGCCCGGTCAGAGCAAGCAGGATCACGCACCACAGGGCGATCTTCGAGAAGCGCGAGACGAAGCTCGCCAGCCGCGGCGTCCGCTCGTGCTCCGGCAGCCCCGCCTGCGCGACGGGAACGACCAGGCCCAGCACCGCCAGGCCGCCCAGCCAGACGCTCATCGCCGCGAGGTGCAGCCAGTCCACGGCGATCGTGAAGGAGGTCCAGATGCTGGTCGCGGCAGCGTGCGCGCCCAGCGCCTGGGCCAGCAGCAGCCCACCGGCGGCTGTCAGCGCCAGCGGCAGCTCCCAGCTTCGGGGCCGCTCGCTCCACGCGCGGCTGGCGAGCCGGCCCAGGGAGACGGCCGCCACGGCCAGCGCCACCAGCCGCGCGCCGATCAGCAGACCGCCGCGAGTAGTCAGCAGGTCGAGCAGCGTGTCGAGCAGCCCCGCCCGGCTCACAGCGCTCACCGAGAGCGCCTGGGCCAGCAGGCCGAGCAGCGCCGCGACGACACCCAGGATGAGTCCGGCCCAGACCAGCCGGGCCAGTCGGCGAGCGGGGGGCGGTGGCATGCCTGGCGCCATGCCCTGCTTGCGACCGCGCCGCTCCGGCCGGGTGGCTGGCCAGAGTATGAAGGCGATGAAGAACGGCACGCCGCCCACCAGCGCCGCCGCCACATAGCCCAGCCAGCGCGAGAGCACCGCGAGCGGGTTGGGCCGGCTCGTCTGGTCGGCCTGGCCGGCCGGCACGAAGATGCTGGCTGCCGTGGGCGCCGGCTGGTCCAGCCCGACCGCGTAGGCAAACGCTCCGGCGGCCGTGTGCCCGTCCTCGGTCGAGAGCGTTCGCCAGGCCACCGTGTACGTGCTGTTCGGCACCGGCTGCACGTCAAAGCTCAGCGAGCGCGGGTTCTCCGCGTCGGCGACGAGCGGACCGTGCGGGATGACCGTCCCGTCCGCGGCGTACAGCGTGACGTCGCTGAAGCGCAGCTCTGGTCGCTCGGTGAACCAGAGCTGGACGCGCCCCGGCGCCACCTCGACGACGGTGTTGCTCGCCGGGCTGGAGCGTTCCAGATAGGCATGCGCCAGCACGCGCCCGGGAGCGCCCAGCCCGAGCAGCAGAGCCAGCAGCGCGATCGCCAGCGCCCGATACCGCCAGCCAGGCCAGCTCCCCGGTCGGCAGAAGAGAGACTCCGGCCTTGCGGGCAGACCGCGTGTAACGCCTGTGGTCACGCGCTGCATCGCCACACTGCTCCTCAGTCGGCCCGGCCGCGGCTCGGTGCCACGGCGCGCGACTGCTGAGCGGCCGAGCGACGGGTCGCCAGCAGGAAGCCCGCCAGGGCCAGGGAGAGCACCCCGACGACCAGCCCAGCCACCGCCAGGGTATTGGCTGTCTGCGCCTGCTGGCGCGCCTCGTCCAGCGATCGCTGAAGGTCGGCCGCCGCCGGTTCGGCGGTCGGGAACTGAAGGCTGCTCGCCGCCTGGACGTCGTTGAAGCGGCCCGGGCCAGACTCGAACTTCTCGTTGACCTGCTGGCCGTTGATCGTGCCGGCAAACGTGAACACGTAGGCCCCGGCCCGCGTGGGGATCAGGTCCGCCGTGTAGGCGCCGGGCTTCTGGAAGACGGCGCGCAGCGGGAACTCCTTCGCCTGCCCGCCGCCAAAGGCGATCGTCGCCTTGAGGCTCTTCTCAGCCCCTTCGACCGGCTGCTGAGTCGCTCTGTCGGTGATGCGCAGGTCGATGCCGTTCGGCTGTCCCTGAATGGCCGGCTCGCCGGTGAAGCCGACGACGAGTTGATACGGCCCCACATCCCGCCGCTCGTGCGCGAGCGCGGGCGTGGGAGCAAGGAGCGGCACGGCCAGGCCAGCCGCGAGAGTCAGGAAGAGCCAGCGTGAGAGCTGGTGCAGATGTCGCATCAGGAAGGTCCATTTCTTCGATAGTTCGGCGCTTGCTTAGGTGTCATCTTGCGCCCCCTTGTCATCCTGAGCGCCGCGAAGGATCACCCGGTGGGAGATCGGCGGACGGCGCCGGACCAACCCGGAACCCACCCTACGAACCTCTGGTTGATAAACCCCGATAAGAATGGTCGCAACTGCGTGATCCTTCGCTGCGCTCAGGATGACAGAGGGTTTCAGGATGACAGAGGGTCTCAGGATGACAGAGGGTCTCAGGATGACAGGGCTTGCGTCTCAGCATGTCCGGGGGTACCGCTGTAAGGAGTACGACGGGAGCGCTCCCGGAGATTGGAGCAACCGGGGTGCCGGCACGTGGCCGGACGACGCATCTCGCCGTTTCTGTCACGCCTGCTGCTGCGGCGGCGGGTCCAGCGGCGCGCTTTCGGCGCTGGTGGGGTGCATCAGCAGGGTGGGAACGAGCCAGCCCAGGATGGCGGCTGGCGGAGTCGGCGGGAGCGCAAAGAGCGGCACGAGCTTGCTGCCAATCGGCTCAGCCGCCTCCTCGATCGGGAGCGGCATACCCCGGATGCCCAGCTCGACCTGATCCCGGGCGGCAAGGCCGTCCGTCTCCAGGGACAGGTGTGCATGGACGTGGGGGAAGACCGGGTGGAGCAGCTCGCCGCGGTGCAGCGCCGCGGGGCACGGGCAGTCCGTCGGCGCGACGAGCGCCAACGCGGACAGTATGACGAAGCTGGTGAAGCTGAACAGGATCCGCACAACGCTGCTCTCATCGTGAGCTTACACCAACTCGGGCGCGACCGGATTGGCCACCACCAGCCAGGGAAAACCTCTTGCAGATTCGAATCGGGTCGATTAGAATCATCTGGAGCGAAATTAGAAGGAGGCGTGGTGGCCGATCGGCTCGTCCCGACCGTTGTCGCGGCGGTGGACGTCGTGCTGTTCACGGTCCGCGCCGATGCCCGGGTGGATGACGCCTGGCAGGTGCTGCTCGTCAAGCGCGAGGACGCCGCCTTCGCCGATCGCTGGTCGCTGCCCGGCGTGCTCCTCCGGCCCGACGAGACGTTCGACGCCGCCGCGCGTCGAGCCCTCCGGAGCAAGACCGGGCTGGACGCGCGCGCCTGGTACCTCGAGCAGCTCGCCACCCTCGGCGCGCCAGACCGCGACTCACGCGGGCGGGTCGTCTCGGTGGCCCACCTGGCGCTCGTCCACGCGGATGAGCTGACTCTCGCCCCCGGCTCGGACGTCCTGCGCGTCGCCTGGGTCCCGGTCAACCAGCTCCCCTGGGGCGACCTGGCGTTCGACCACGGCGACATGCTCCGCGTGGCGATCGACCGCGTGCGGAGCAAGGTCCGCTACTCCTGGGTCGCCTTCCAGCTCCTGCCCGAGACGTTCACCCTGACCGAGCTGCGAGCGGTCTACGCGGCGATCCTGGACCCCTCCCTGATCCGGCTGAACACCAGCAACTTCAAGAAGGCGTTCGCCGCCCTCTTCGCCACCGGCGCCCTC
>JADZDV010000524.1 GCA_020850915.1 Chloroflexota bacterium
GAAACTCGGGACGCGTTGGCTGACTCTGGTGTGGCGCTCGCGCATCATCATCGGCAGCCACGCTGATGCGGCGTGAAGTTGACCGAGGGCTGATAGAGACTGCCGATTGGCAGGTAGGGCGAGGTCATCGTCGTGTCGAAGCGGTCCACGTAGTCATGGGCCTGGATCGCCAGCGCGCGAGGCGGTGCTTGCCGTCCCAGAATGGAGATTGATGGCCGGCCTTCTATGAACACCCGCGCCACCAGCGCGTTGAAGCCTGGCGAGGCGCCTCGCTCGATGTCGCGTCGGTCGGAGGGCGAGATCGCGGCCTGGAAGCCCCACTGGGCCGTCTCCGGACAGCCCTGGCCGCGGCGCACGTACCAGGCGACGGCGGCCGGCCGCTCGTTCGTGACGTAGTCCCCGGGCAGCCGACCCTCGCTCTCGAGGATGCCGACCGCTTTCCAGCCGTGCCGATGGGCCAGTCCGAACGTCCCGCCCGTCGCAGCCCGCGAGGTGGTGGTCGAGAGGTCAAGCGGCTGCCGGTAGCTGGGGAACAGGTACTCGTACTCCGGCCAGGGCTGGACCCAGACGACGTAGACGTACTGGGCTGATCCCAGCAAGAGCGCGGCGATGAGCGAGAGGCCGACTGCCCGCGGTGGCCAGAAGCGAAGCTGCTGGTGCGCGGTCGTGAGGACACCACCCGCCAGCAGCAGCATGCCTGGGAACGCCTCGCGCCAATGTGTGCCTGGAACGGAGATCAGGAACGCATAGACCAACAACGGGCCGGTGCCCCAGAGCAAGGCGACCTTCCAGCCGACCGGTCGGTGAGAGGTCGCCGCCAGGACCGCCACGCCCGCGGCAACGGCCAGGACGGTGAGCTTCTCGTACGAGAGCACCAGACCGGTGAACAGCAGGACCAGGGCTAGACGAACGAGCGGGCCAAAGGCAGAGCGTTGTCGGAACCGATCGGACAGCGGCGGCAGGATCGCCAGTACAGCGAGCGACACGACCGCCAGCAGGTACGGCGTGGAGAGGTAATGGTTGGCCGAGACGACGAAGTCGTCCGCGTTGAGGTAGGGTCGCTGGCCGCCGATGCGCTGGCCGAGGTAGATGTTCAGGCCGCTGGCGCCCTGGCTGCCCACCGTCTGCTGGAAGCGCAGGACGTAGATGACCGGCGCCGCCGGCAGCAGCCCGGCGAGCGGCCAGAGGGCGGCCAGCGCTGGCTTCCAGAGGGAGCGCCAGGCGCCTCGCAGTGACCAGGCCAGCAGCAGCAGCGGCGGGATGATGAACACCGCGTCGAGTCGGATGAGCGCCGCGCAGCAGGCCAGCAGCCCGGCGAGGGCGGCGTACTGAGTCCGCGGGTCGCCGGCGAGTTCTCCACGCGGCGCACTCCCGCCGCTCGCGTTCGGCTCACCGGCGGCCGCGCCAGCGTTCCTGCGCGATAGCTCGTAGAACCGCCAGCCGCAGAGGAGTGCGAGCGTCTCGAGCAGGAAGCCGACCGTCTGGTACTGGAGGATGCGCGAGAAAGCGACAAAGTAGCCGTTGACGGCCAGGAAAGCAGCGGCCACGGCGGCCGAGCTCCGGTTGAGCAGCAGGCGGCCCAGACGATAGAATGTGCCCACTCCCAGGACGCCGGCTAGCGTGAACGGGACCCGGGCGACGACCTCACTCGTGGTGCCAAGAGTTGCCCAGAACACGCTCTGGAGCAGGATCTCGCCGGGCACCTTGCGGTGGGCAATCAGCGCATCGGGCAGGCCCTGGATCATCGCCATGCTGCGCAGCATGACCAGCGCCTCGTCGCCCTGGAAGTCGCTGTCCAGCGCCCAGAAGCGTAGCGGCACCGCCAGCGCCAGGACGCCGAGCAGCACGTAGTCTGGACGGCCGAGCGCCGGGCGGAGTCGACTCCCCCGCCGGAGCATCACGCTGTAGAGCGCCAGGCTGAGCGCCATCGCCGCCAGCGGCGTCTCGTACGGCTGGATCGGCCGGAAGACGGCGTGCAGGAGCAGGCCGAGCAGCATCGCCAGCGCGTAGCCGCTGCCGAGAGCCAGCAACAGGCGATCGACGGTGGGCGGTCCGTGCGGCGCCACACAGACTGCCTGCACGAGGAGCCAGCCCGGGATCACGACGAGCAGCAGCAGCGCGCCAGCCAGGCGGAGGTTCACGGGCAGGTCGAGGCGAACCAGTGAGTAGCTGAGCAGCAACGCACCGCCGAGCGCCACGAGCTCGAGCGTGCGCTCGCGCGAACTGACCCGGGGACGCGCTGCTGGCGGTGTCGGAGCCGCGATCGTGGCGCTCATCCCCCGTCGCGAATGTGGAAGACGATCGCCTCGCCGCCTCGGAACACCTGATCCATCCCCGGATCGGCGGTCGCCTGCTCGATGAACCGGGCGTGCGACAGATCAGTCACAACCCACTCCGCGCCGAACCTCTCACGGATCTCCTGTCCCGGCTGGCTGACCTGCCCGGTGCTGATCGCGCGCCAGGCGCGATACAAGCCGTAATCGTAGATGGACAGGTACGTCGGGTCCAATCCGAAGATGTAGGTGTTGTGGTCGTTGTAGAAGAAGAGCTGTGGGAAGTCGTCCCAGTCGGTGTTGAAGACCAGCGACCGTGGCGGCGTGTTGGCGATGAGCCACTGGGAGGCCGCGCGGTAGATGCCTATTCTGGATGGCGGCACGCCTCTACGGGCGAGGTCCTGAGCGTGAGTTGTCGCCCAGTACACGCCGTAGGTCACGACCAGCGTCGTCAACAGCAGGGTCGGCAGGCGCAGGCGGGGAAGGAGTGCGCCGAGGCGCGCCGGGCGCGGGATCGAGATCCGGAGCGGGCTGCGCCCCCAGCTCACCGCCAGGAACAGCGCGGCGAAGGCCGGGAAGTATTCGATGAGGCGCTGCGAGCGGATGGTCAGCGCCATGAACGCCGCGGCGACCATGAACAGGCAGAGCACGCGCGGCTCCACGCGGCCGCGGCGCCCGAGGCGCCAGGCTGGAGGGATCAATCCCAGCACCACGAACAGCGTCGAGATGCCGGCCCGGGTGATGTAGCCGCGTAGATCGTACGGATACCATTCCAGGCCAACCGGAACGTCTTGTGGGGTGGAGAGCTGAAGCTTCGGCGCCAGGTGGAGCACAGAGAACTCGATGTTGCGCGGGAAGTAGGGGTGGATCACCAGGCCGGCGAGCATGCCGAGGCCGATGAAGACAACCGGCTTCCAGAGGAAGCTGCGCTCCAGGAGCCAGGAGGACACGAGCATCGAGGCTGGCAGGGCGGCAAAGAGCGGAAAGCCGTCGAACAACCAGGCCGCGACGAAGCCGGTCAACGGCAGCCAGCGATTCCGCTCTTCGAACATCAGCCAGAAGGTGACGTAGCAGAGGATCAGGAACAGGCACTGCGGCCGGGCCATCGCCTGGCGCCAGAGGAACGTGTAGGCGCTGGCGAGCAAGACGCCCGTCCAGAGCAGCGGCCAGCGAACCTGCTGGCTGACCAGCAGACGGTAGAACGCCCAGAAGCTGGCCGCCGCGAAGACCGCCGCGCTCAGCTTGGCCGCCAGGCGCAGGTCGAGCACGGTGAACGGCGCCTGGAAGACGTGGAAGAGAAAATGGTGGTCGGTGTAGTGGCCCGGCCCGAGAATGGTGTAGGTCAGCCAGATGAAGTCCAGCCGCGGCCCGCGCTCGCGAATGAGGTCCGCCACCTTGATGTGGTAGTAGCCGTCCACGCCGATGATGTTGTCGGTGCTGGCCTGGATCGCCGTGGCCACCAGCGCCGCGATCACGAGCGCCACGAGCGGCTCGGCCCGCTGAACGGCCAGCGGCCACCAGCCGGCGACTCGAGCGGGGACCAGGGAGTTAAGGGCGGTACGCGCGGTGGCCATCCATCCAGCTTTCATCCGGTGCAGATAAACATAGACAAAGCCCCGCGCCTGGCGCACGGATGCCGTCTCGACTACCGTCGCCTTGCGCACAAGGCACGCTATCGCTGTAGGCGTGGCCCTCACCTTCTTGCGAGGCGGTGAGTGGACAGGACTGGTGGGAGCGGTGCTCTGGCTGGCGACGCCGATTCCCGTGCCCGCTTGACCGGAAGCGCCTGCAGCGCCACCAGTACCGCTCACCGTCCCGGGCCCAGGGCTCGTCGTCCCGTCGCATACGGACCTTGGCTTTCCAGATCTGCCCGGGGCTTCTCGCGGGAGGACCCGCTACCCTGCCACTTCCACGCAGGACTTTGATGAACAGCCGACATCGATTCAGGTCGTCTGCTGCTGGGCCGGTCGGGCCGCCACCCTCCACAGGCTCGATCAGTGCAACACTCTGCTTATAAGCGCCGTTGTGCGCGTACTTGTTGCAACTGTTGCTCAGACGATCAGAAAACGTTGCCGAGGTGCCCCCCCTGCGCTATAAGGGCCGACGACAGCGTAGCCGCTGAGTAGACAGGCGCGCAGCAGCCTAGTGCAATTCCAGGGTCGTTAGGCGGGAAGGATGCATACTTTCTGGTATGCGAGCTCCGATCTTTGTCCGTCCACTGACGGACGGCGAGCGAGCGCAGGTTGAGGCGGGCCGGCGCTCCTCGGATGCCTTCACCCTCCGCCGCTGCCAGATCGTGCTGGCGAGTGCCCGCGGCGAGCGAGCCCCGGCCA
>JADZDV010000525.1 GCA_020850915.1 Chloroflexota bacterium
CTGATTCTCGCCATCACGATCGTCTACATCCCAACCTTCGCTCGGATCGCGCGCGGCTCTACCCTGACGGTGACCGCCGAGCCGTACGTCGAGGCGGCGCGCTCGATCGGCACGAGCGACGCCGGCGTGATGGTCCGCCACGTCCTGCCGAACATCCTGGCACCGTTCACCGTTCAGTTCACTGTGAGCCTGGCCTACGCGATCCTCGTGGAGGCCTCACTCTCGTTCCTCGGATTGGGTGTCCTGCCGCCGACCCCCTCTGGGGGAGCGAGGTTGAGCACGGGCAAGGCGTACATCGAGCTGTCTCCCTGGGTTACGCTGTTCCCAGGGCTGGCGATCATGATCACGGTGCTTGGCTTCAACCTGCTCGGCGATGGCATGCGGGACGCGCTGGACCCCCGCCTCCGCGAACGGGGAAGCTGACCCGCTACGTTTCGACTGACCGGCGCGGCCGGCCACCGAGCGCCCACAGGGGTGGACCGAATGAAAGCGGCGATCCTGAACGAGTATCAGCAGCCCCTCAGCCTCGAGGAGGTCCAGATCGAGCCGCCGAAGGGCGGCGAGGTGAAGGTCCGAATCGGCGCCACCGGTGTCTGCCACAGCGATTACCACGTCATCAAGGGTGAGTGGCGGTACGGTCTGCCGATGCTGCTCGGCCACGAGGCGGCTGGGATCGTCGAGGAGATCGGGCCGGGCGTTGCCGGGATCGAGCCGGGCGACCACGTGGTGCTCTCGTTCCGGCCGCAGTGTGGACGATGTCGACTGTGCACACTTGGCCGCTCGGTGATCTGTGAAGGCTACACCGGCAACCGCTTCGTGATGCACGACGGAACGGCGCGGGTCCACCGGAACGGCCAAGAGATTCTGGTGCTTGGGCGGGTGGGCAGCTTCGCAGAGTACGCAGTGGTACCGGCCGAGCAGGTCATCCCAGTCCGGAAGGACGTGCCGATGGAGGTGCTGGCCTTGATCGGCTGCGCGGTCACGACCGGCGTCGGCGCGGTGGTCAACGCCGCCAAGGTGGAGCCCGGCAGCAGCGTCGTGGTGATCGGCTGCGGCGGGGTCGGGCTGAACGTGATCCAGGGAGCGGCGCTGGTGAGCGCGAGCCAGATCATCGCGGTCGACCTGCTCGACAACAAGCTCGAGTACGCGAGGCGGCTCGGCGCGACGCATACCGTCAATGCGTCGGATGGCGACGCCGTGAAACAGGTGCGCAAGCTCTCAGGCGGCGGCGCCGACTACGCCTTCGAGGTGATCGGCAACGCCAGGACGGTCGAGCAGGCGATCGAGATGACCCGGGCGGGCGGCACAGCCTGCATCGTCGGGATGGCGCCCCAAGGCGCGGTGTCGTCGTTCGATCCACTGCTGTTCGTGGCGAAAGAGACGAAGCTGATCGGGACCTGGTACGGCTCGGCGCGCCCGCGGATCGACATCCCCCGGATGGTCGAGCTGACGATGGCGGGCAAGCTGAAGGTGGAGGAGCTGATCTCGCGCCGCTACACCCTGGAACAGATCAACGAGGGCTTCGATCTGCTGGCCCGCGGCGAGGTCGCCCGGGGCGTCATCGTCTTCCCAACCTGACCCCAGGCGCAACTGCGTACGGTCGCGCCAATGGCAGGCGACGCGGTTGGCGTCAAGGTCAGGTTGCTGTCGGCACACCGTACGCGGACGCGACGAGATCCCGTCGCGTCGATCAAGGAGCGCGCGGGAAAGGAGGCCGGGGGTCGGGTCGTCAGGCTACCGGGGGACGGCGAGGAGGAACTGCGACTGGATCCAGCCGACGCTCCCCTCCGGGTCCCGCACGCGCTGCCACAGAGAGCCGGCCGGCCCGGATCGAACCTCGCCCAACGCCGTCACCAACGTGCCGGTCGGCCACTGGCGGATCGTCGTACCGCCCGGCTGGTCGAGGATCGCGACGCCCTCCTCGCCTGGCTGGCCGACGACGCCAACCGTTCGGGGCCCGGTGACGAAGCTCGGCGGGGGTGGCGGTTGAGCTTGGGCGCCACTCGGCCAGCTCCCCGCCACGGCGATCCCAAGCCAGATGGCCAGCAACACGCGGACCTTCGACGATACCGGGTTCATCGTTCGCCTCCCACCATGCGCCTGAAGCCGGCCGCGAGCTGATGGCTGCCCACCCGCGGCGGTTGGCGCTCTGGAAGTTCACCTCTTTTCAAGAGTCGGGCCACATCACGAAGACCCGTTGACACAAGGAGATGTGTATGATCTTCGGGCTGAGCGGCACCCTCGAGCACGCCGCCCGGTGCATGTGGGCGGCTCGATACCAGTACGCGGCCAGACGGAGGGTCGCACCATGGTCGGCGAGTCGGACTCGAATCCAAAGGCTGTGGCGATCTGGTCGGCCGGGCGGCCGCTGCCGAGGGAGGCGTGCGCCGTCCGCGTCGAGGCGGAGATACCCGACGTTCTCGAAAGAGACGCCGTCGTCGACGTCTGCTGCACGATCGAGAACGTCGGGTCCGCCATATTCGCGACCCGGCCGCCACACGCCGTCCAGATCTCCTATAAGTGGCTCGACCCTATTGACGGACACCAGATCGAGATCGAGGAGCTGCGCAGTCCTCTTCCCAGACCCGTACCACCGCGCTTCCCGATCAGCTGCTCGTTCCGACTTCGGACGCCGCCGGCTCAGGGCAGCTACACCGTTCTGGTCACGCTCGTCCAGGACCCGGCGACCTGGTTCGACGTGATCGATCCGGCCAACGGCTGCACGCGCTCGGTTCGCCTCGTCGGTCGTGACCAGGCGCCGACGCGGACGATAACCGATCTGGCGCCGACGACGAACGGCACGCTGGCGGTGCTGAGCGACGAGATTGCGCGGATGGCGCAAATCGCGGAGGAGCTGCGCGATCTGCTTGGCGCTGAACGAGCGCGGCTGGCACAGCGGGACGAGGAGATCCTGTCGGCCGTTCGCAGCCTGCAGGAGAGCGTGGCGGCGTGGCTCGCGCAGAGCGCCGCCGAGACGCGTCCCGCGCTCCAAGCGTCAGCGCCAGCCCAGGACACACCCACGCGGCCGATCGACCCAAGCGAGCAGTGTGAAACGCCAGGAACGGGCGAGAGCGCGCCCGTGGTGGCGAACGTGGCGCCGTCGTCAAGTACCGCCGACGCGGATCCGCCGGCGACGACACCTCGGGCGGAGAGCTATCCACTCGTCGCGGATGACGAGGAGACGCCGCAACCGCTCCGTCCGTTCACGATGTCGAGCTTTCCGCGTCCTGTCCCATTCGACGACGCGATCGACGAGGCTGGTGGAGACGACGAAACCGGACCGGGCGTACCGGACCCGGACCTCCAGGCGGTCGAGGACGTGCGCCAGGTAGTCCGTACCACCCTGCCGCCGAATGCGACGGTGATCGTCGTCAGCCGGGGCGACGACCGGCTGCTGGAGCTGGACGGGCGCCGGGGATGGCACTTCCCACAGTGGCCAGGCGGGGGCTATGCCGACGATTTCGAATCCGGCGCGGCGCCGGCGATTGCCCACCTCGAAGAGCTCCGCGATCGAGGCGGTGAGTTCTTCCTGATACCATCGCCGTCGTTCTGGGTGATGGAGCATGAGGCGTACCACGACTTCGTGCAGCATTTAGACAGCCGTTATGAGCGGACCTGGAGCGACAGGCGGTGCGTCATCTATCACCTCGTCGAAAGGAACGCTGTCGAGCAGACGCCGACGCCGAGCGGCTGGTGGCGACGCTTGGTCCAATGGCTCGTCAGTTGACGTCACGAGTCGAGGCCGATGACTCCTGACGCTCGACGTTCGACCCGTGACTGGCACAGGGGAGAGGGATGGCCCAGAACGACGTAAACGGCGACCCTGACGACGCCCATCCGGAGGTCGATCTCGGCGCGCTGATGGGCCAGGCCCGGCAGCACGCACAGGCGAGACGGGAGCCGTCCGCCCCGTCTTCGTCGACGGCGACCACGCCTGCCGACGACGCGACACGACCGGACGTCGAGGCCCCGATTCAGCGCAACGTCAACGCTGTCCAGGCCGAGCTCAACGCTTCAACCGTCCGTGTCTTCGGCACGATCGCCGAGGGCCTGCGCAGCCTCCAGGAGCGAATCGAGGCGTTGGAGGGTGACCGGTCCGGCGAGCAGACGGACTGGGTGTCGGCAATGCTGGAGGCGATCGACCGCAAGATCGACGCGGTCGCCGACCAGACCGCGACGCTCGATCGCCACGTCAACGGGGAGGTAGCCGACCTACGCCAGGCGCTCCGAGCCAGCGCCCAAGAGATCGACGGGCGCCTGGACTCCGAAGTCGCGTTGAACGCCCGCGCGCGGCAGGACGCGGTGGCTCTCGAGGAGCGGCTGGTCCGCGCGTTGGACGAGCTGATGCGGGGCATGCACGCGAGCGTCAACGGCGTCGAGACCTGGATGCGGCAAGAAACCGAGCGAAGCTCTCAGGCCAGACGGCGGCTTGGCGACGTGGAGGATCGGCTGGCTCGCGCATTCGATCAGCTCAGCCAGGATGTGAGCGAGC
>JADZDV010000526.1 GCA_020850915.1 Chloroflexota bacterium
ACCGTTTCAACAAGAGTCGGTCGCACCCCTGCAAGGGCCGGGGACGGTGCGGAAACCCGTCAGGAAGGTCCGTCGCACGCGTTTCGCGGCGCCTGATCGCGACTCAGCGAGACGGCGCGATCTCGCGTCGCCTCCACGAACCCGTCACGGATGGGACATGCCAGACTTGTGCTGCCACGGTGTCGTAGGGGCGTCTGGTGCTGCAACGTGCTCGAGGCGCTTCGTATACTACGCACAAAGGAGGCGACTTGGCGGTAGCCAGATCAGCACCGCGATCGGTCACGTTGTCTGAAGTCCTCCATCTCGCCCTGCCATCCGGCTCTCGTCTGCTGACCGGCCCGGAGCAGCTTGGGCGGATGGTGAGCTGGGCGCGGCTGCTTGGAACGCGCTCGGGAGGGCTGGGGCCTGTCGAGGCCGGCGAGGTCATCCTGTGCGCCGGATCGAGTCTGGGATCAGCCGGCGGTGAGAAGCAGCTCGCGCGGCTGGTTGGCGATCTCGTGGAGGCTGGCTGCGCCGGCATTTTCGTGAGCGGCGCGTACCCACCGCCTCTGCCGGCCATCTGCGGGGAGGCCGGCCTGCCGCTCGTCCAAGTTCCGCCAGGCGTCCAGCTCAGCGAGGTCGAGCGTTCGGTCATCGGGCTGATCGTCGACCGTGACGGCCAGCTCCAACGCCGGCTGGGCGAGATTCGTGACCGCGTCATCACCGGACTGGTGAGCAACGCCGGGCTGGCGGCGATCGTCTCCACCCTCGCGGCAGCATCCGGCAAGCGGATCTTCGTCCTCGACGAGTACCTGTCACTCCAGGCCGCGGCGCCGGCAGAGGGTGAGTTCGGGCGGAAGGCGGAGCGGACCGTCGCCGAGATGCTGCCCCGAGGTCCCGGCGAACTGCACGGCCGCGCGACCCGGGCAAGGACGATCGAGCTGAACGTGGACGGCGCGCAGTTGGCGGGTTGTCTCCAGCCTGTCTTCCTGAGCGGCGTCTGGGCTGGCTTCATGGGCGTCCTCGGGGACCGGCTCGACAGCGGTATCATGGACGGCGCGCTGGCGGAGCAGACGGCGCCACTGGTCGCGATCGAGCTTGCAAAGCAGCGGGCGGTCGACGAGGCGACCTTGCGCCTCCGTGGCGACTTCCTCGAAGACCTGCTCGAGGGCAACGACCGCAGCGAGGAGTCGATCCTGGCTCGCGCCCGCTGGCTGGGACACGATCTGGCCAGACCGCACCTCACGTTTGCGCTCGGGGTGGCAGAGTCCGAGCCGGTGGGGCCATCGTCTGTGTCACTGCTGGACGCCCGCCAGCGCAAGCGCTTTGTGGACCAGAGTCGCGCCCTGCTGCTCAAGGCGCAGCCGGATACCTTGCTTCTGGAACGGAACGGCCTGCTCCTGGTGCTGATGCCTCGCGCGGAAGTGGGCGATGTGGAGTTGGACGTTGAGCGGGTGGAGGAGCTCAGAAGCCGGCTCGGGCAGGCGCTTGGCGATCTCCGCTGCGCGGCCGGCATCGGACGCCACGAACCGGGGATCGCCGGCTATCGCCGGGCGTCGGCGGAGGCGGAGCAGGCCCTGAAGATCAGCCAGCGCCTGCTGGGCGGCGGCTTGACTGTTCATTACGCCAATCTGGGTGTCGAGCGACTCATCTTCCCTCTGCTGGAGACGGTGGAGTTGGCCGCCTTCGTGGACGATATGATCGGACCGTTGCTCCAGTACGACGCCGGGCATCGGACGGAGCTTGCCGGCACGCTTGAGGTGTTCTTCGCTTGCAACGGCAACCACGTACGCGCCGCCCAGGAGCTGCATCTGCACCGCAATACCCTTCTCTACCGGCTGGACCGCGCCCGCGAGATCCTCAGTCGCGATCTGGACGACGTGACAGCCCGGCTGGCTGTGCAGATGGCGCTCCAGATCCGCCGCGCGCTTCCCACCGCCCCCGACTGACCGTCGGCCCAGCGGCTGGCGTTGCGCTGGCGGGCGTGTCTGGCCCAGGCGATAATCGAGCCTTCACCAATCTCCGCTGGGTCCGCGCTGAGTGCCTCGGCATGGCGGATGCCCAGCCTGTTGCGCAACCGCCACCGGAGCGGCGCGGCAATCCGCGTCCCCGCGGACAGGGAGACAGCCCATGACCAACGACGCTTCCAGCGACCTCCGCGCACGCGTCTTCGCGGAGGCGGAGCGGAACGGCGTCCGATTCGTGAACCTCCAGTTTGTAGACATCATGGGGTTGGTGAAGAGCGTCACCATTCCCTTCCACAAGTTCACCGACGCGGTCGAGCAGGGGCTCTGGTTTGACGGCTCGTCGGTTGAAGGCTTCACCCGCATTCACGAGAGCGACATGTACCTCCAGCCGGACCTGGAGACGTTCCGGGTCGTACCGTGGGACCGGGGTGAGAACGCAACCGCGCGGGTCATCTGCAACGTCCACACTCCGGACGGCGAGGAGTTCGAGGGTGACCCCCGGGCGGTGCTCCGCCGCCAGGTTGCGCGGGCGGAGGCGCTGGGCTTCAGGCTCCAGACCGGACCAGAGCTGGAGTTCTTCCTGCTGCGGGTGACGGGGAATCAACAGGTCGAGGCGCTGCCGCACGACCAGGCGGGCTACTTCGACCTCACGACCGATCTGGCCGCGGACGTTCGCAAGGAGATGGTGAACGTTCTCGAGGCGTTTGGCATCACGGTGGAGGCGAGCCACCACGAGGTGTCGGTCGGGCAGCATGAGATCGACTTCCGTTACGACCACGCGTTGCGGACGGCTGACAACGCGGTGACGTTCCGGACCGCCCTGAAGGCGGTGGCGCAGCGCCATGGCCTGTATGCCACGTTCATGCCGAAGCCGTTCTACGGGATCAACGGGTCGGGCATGCACACCCACCAGAGCCTGGCGAGCCTGGCGACGGGGGAGAACCTGTTCTACGACGCGGAGGACGAGTACGGCCTGTCCGCGCTGGCGAAGCACTATACGGCCGGACTGCTTCACCACGCGCGCGGCATGGCTGCCATTCTGGCGCCGCTGGTCAATTCGTACAAGCGGCTGGTGCCCGGCTACGAGGCGCCGGTCTACATCAGTTGGGCGCGAATCAATCGCTCAGCGCTGATCCGCGTGCCCCAGGCGAGCCGGGGGCGACCGGAGGCCACCCGGATCGAGCTACGCTGCCCGGACCCGAGCTGCAATCCGTACCTTGCGTTCGCCGTGATGCTCGCCTGCGGGTTGGATGGCATCGAGCGCAGGCTGCCGCTGCCGCGCCCGGTGGAGGAGAACCTGTACCACTTCGATGATGCGATGATGGCGAAGCACGGCGTCCAGATGCTGCCGGGGACGCTGCGCGAGGCGCTGGAGGAGCTCGAGCGGGACGAGGTGGTGCAGCAGGCGCTGGGCAGCCACGTCTACGAGTGGTTCGCGGAATCGCGGCGCGCGGAGTGGGAGGAGTACCGCAAGCAGGTCTCGTCCTGGGAGCGAGAGCGCTACCTGGCTTCGTACTGAGCATCGGGTGCGACCGACTTGTGTTGGAACGGCCGTTGAAGGGACGCTGCCTGCTGCGCCCGTGCAACAGTGGAGACGACTGTACCGGGGCCAGAGGGCGCAGCAAGCAGCGCCCCTACCGGTCTGTCGACCGTGCTGCACTATGTTTCGGGCGCACCCCGTTGCCCGACTTCACGGTCGCGAACATGACGTCGGTGGGTCGACCACGCTACAACAAGTTTCGGGCGCACCCCTGAGCATCCTCCTCGTCGATCCGGCGCAGGGCTGAGCGGATGGTCTCCCAGTCGAAGCCGCGGCGAGCAAGGAAGGCGCTCAGGCGCTGACGGCGGTCGTGGGGCTCGAGCAATCTGAGGCTTCTGAGCTTGCCGTGAGCTGCCGTCAGGGCGAGCTCCACCTGATCGCGCTGCTCGGTCGCTTCGTGCAGTGCCTCGCGGCCGATCTCACGGTCCACGCCCTTCCTGGACAGCTCCGTCGCGATGAGGCGATCGCCGCGCGGTCGGTGCTGCTGGCGCTGCTCGACCCAGAACGCCGCGAAGGCGCGGTCGTCGAGGTAGCAAAGCTCCTTCAGCCGCGCCACGCAGTCATCAATCTCGGCC
>JADZDV010000527.1 GCA_020850915.1 Chloroflexota bacterium
CGCGCAGGCCGACGACCTGGTGCGCCGCGGCCGGACGTCGCCCTGACGGTCAGCCGGAAGATGGGCGCGCGGCGGCCTGCTCCGGGCGCGGTCGGCCTCGCGGACGTCCAGCCCCCGGCGGATCGGCGCATCGAATTGAGGCGACCGGTCGCGCCAGCCTGACGACACAGCCGGCCGGGGGCGCTATGATTACGGTCTGGGGCGCGTGCCCCTGTGGCAACACGTCAAGGAGGATCAGATGGCGATCGAGCGGATCCAGCCGGCGGGGCTTTCGAAGCCGCCGACCTACTGCCATGTCGTGAAGACCGGGAACACCGTGTACATCGCGGGGCAGACGTCACAGGACGCGAACGGCCAGGTGGTCGGAGCGGGCGACTTCGCGGCCCAGGCGACGCAAGTTTTCGAGAACATCAAGACGGCGCTCGAATCGGTGGGCGCGAACTTCAGCAATCTCGTGAGAATCATGACCTACATCACCGATCCACGCTACCGCGATCCGCTGAACGAGGTGCGCACGAAATACCTGACCAGCGATCTGCCGACCAGCACCCTGCTGGTAGTCACCGGGCTGGCCAATCCGGCCTACTTGATCGAGATCGACGCGATCGCGGTCCTCGAATAGCGCGGTCCGCCGGGACCGAGGCGGCGCCCGACGGCGACGGTCCGGGCGCCGGCCTACTCGCCCACACCCCTCCAGCGGTTCGTGGCGTTCGGGGCGACGCTGCAGCGTGACGGGTCAGGATGCCTTCTGGGCGTCCGGGCGCGCTCTGGCGACAGCGAAGCACTCAGGGCTGGACCGCTGCCCGTATTGAACCCCCACAATCGCGCGGTTGGGCGATCGACCGGCCTGACCGAGGTGCAGCTCGACGCGCTGGCGGCGTAGTCCTCGGCCTCCAGCGCGTGGCTGGACGAGCGCGAGAAGGCGGCGGCGCGCCAGACGTGGCCGTGACCGCGGTGGTGATCGGGACCGAACGCTTGCGCGACGGTCCGAGCTGCTGGCTGGCATCGAAAGACGCGGCAGGCGCTCCGTGCCCGTGGTGAGGCGCGTCCGAGGCTTCCATCAGGTGCGTCCGACTTCTGACAAATCCAGCAACGAGTCTTACGGACGGCGCCATGGCCGCGGCTTCTGCAACATCTTACGGTCGCCCCCCTGCTATCTGTTGACCGGCGCGCAGTGAGGAATTAGTGTGCAATTCAAGGTGGGGCGAGTAGTCAGCTCTCGCTCTCGCGCAAAGAGAGCTGGCGGCTACCGGGGGATTCGTTTGACCCGTTGGGCGGAGGAAGTGGCATGAGCGACCAGGCAGTCCGATTAGCGTGGCGACTGACCCGCCGGCAGCTCCTGTGGCGGTCGGCAGGACTCGGGGCAATGCTGCCATCGGCGGCCGCGTTGCTGGCGGCGTGCGGGCAGTCGGCCCCGGCACCGCCAAAGACGGCCGAGGCACCAACCACGGCGCCGGCGAAGCCGGCCGCCACCACGGCGCCGGCTGCGCCAGCCGCGGCCTCACCCGCGGCGGTGGCGTCCGCGGCAGCCTCGCCGGCCGCCGCGGCGTCGCCGGCAGCTTCGCCGGCGGCCCAGGCTGCCCCGGCCGTGAGAGGGCCGGCCACGCCCATGACGGCGACGGCGGTGAGCAACATTCAATTGATCGCCCTGACCATTGGGATCGAGAAGGGCTACTACCTCCAGCAGGGCATCGACCTGAAACTCATCACGGTCAACGCGGGGAGCGAGTCCGCCAAGGCAGTCCAGGCCGGCGAGGCCCAGTCAGGCACGATGGGGTTCGGATCGCTGGCCGCGGCGCGGGCGCAGAGCATCAAGCTCAGGGTGATCGCGTTGCTCTGCAGCAGCGCCACGGACCCCACGACAGACGCTCAGATGGCCATCATCGCCACGGGCAAGTCAGGCATCACCAGCGTGCAGGACCTCGTCGGCAAAAAGGTCATGACTACCACGGGCGTGGCGCCCGACTTCTATTTGAAAGCGGTGCTGGCGAAGAACGGCATCACTGAGGACAAGCTGCAATTGCTGAACACGCCGCCGCCCAACATGCTGGCCGCGCTCGAGGGCGGGAGCGTGGACGCGGGGTCCGCGGCTGAACCGTACCCTGAGCTGTTCCTGGCCAAACTGCCAGGCTCGAAAGTCGTGTCGCGGGGCGGCGGCTACATCGCCCAGCGACCGATCCTGGTGTCCACGGAGGGCTGGCTCGCCGCGAACCGCCCGCTGGTGGAGCGGTTCGTGGCTGGGACGGCCCAGGCCACGCAGTTCATTCGGAAGGACCCGGACGGGTCCGCGGAGATCAGCTCGCGCTGGCTGACCGGCATCGAGGTGCCGATCCTGCGGAAGGCGATCGGACACGTGCCGTGGGACGTCCGGATGTCGCCAGCGGTACGGCAGGGCTGGGAGTACGAGGTGGGAGACCTGGTCAAGCGCGGAACGCTCAAGCAGATGGTCCCCTTCGACGAGGCGGTGGACGTGGCCCTGCTGGAGGGGGTTTCGAAGCAGCACCCGGAGTTCTTCAACGACCTGCCGCCGCTGCCGGCGTAGAGGTCTGAGACCAGCGACGCCGTGATGATCGCCTCCTGCTGGTTGTAACGAGCCGACAGGACTCTCGGGGTGCGCTCGCACCGGCTGCACGCCTGGATCTGGCGGGAGCTCGTTGGTCCGGACCGCGAGGACGACCCGCGCAACAACTGGGAGCGGGCAAACAACCGCGTCCTCCGGTTCGAGCAGAGCAACGACGGTTTGCTCCTGCAGCTCCCGCGGGGGATTGGGGGCACGGCATGTCCCTGCCAGAGGCCTGCCGCGAGCAGCGGTGGCGGGCCTGCCGCGCGCCGGCCACGGCGCCGGGCGTGCTTGCGCGAGAGGGCGCGCTGGGGGGTGAAACGTGAGCCTCATCGATCGCCGCGCCGACGTTCGTGAGACCCCCAGGGAGGCCGGTCGCGGCCGGTCTCCCTGGGAATGCTCGCTCTGGCACGGGTTCTGCGACTCAGAGAGGCGTCCCGTGAGATTTGCGCGACAGGTCAAGCCCAGATCGCGGGGCGCCCAAACCAGCGGGAAGGAGCGAGTATTAGGAGGAGTTCTCATGAGAACCGCGTCCGATATGGGGCACGCGAGCCCAGCCGTCGATCTAGCCGATTTTGGCCGGCTCAAGTGGTCCAGCGGCATCAACATCATCGCGGGGCTGTGGTTGATAATCTCGCCCTGGGTGCTGGGCTTCTCGGGTCTCGCGGCGGTCCGGAACAACGACGTGATCTTGGGTATCATCATCGTCGTTCTCGCCGCCATTCGCGAGTTCGGCGCTCACCGAGCGTCCTGGCTGAGCTGGATCAACGTGATCGCCGGAGCATGGGTCTTCGTGTCTGCCTTTGTGTTGAGCGCCAGCACGCAGCCAGCGCCCTTCTGGAATAACATCATTCTCGGTGTGATTGTGTTCGTCCTGGGCATTTCGAGCGCCACGGTCACCGCTCATCACACGGTCACCGCGTGACAGTCCGCGAAGCTCGCGCCCAGCGGTGAGATCGAACCCGATCTCTCGCTCGGTCCCTCCCTGCTGAGGAGAGAAGAAAGCGTTTCCGTCGCGCCAC
>JADZDV010000635.1 GCA_020850915.1 Chloroflexota bacterium
AGAGCGAGCGGCGGACGTCGCAGAGATGGGCTTCGACGTCGTGAGCCTGGCCAACAACCAGGCGATGAACTACGGCCGACCGGGCCTAGCGCAGACGCTGGAGGTCCTGGCCGAGCACGGCATCTCGACGGTCGGCGCGGGACGCAACGCCACAGAGGCGTGGCAGCCATGGCGAACGAGGGCCGCCGGAATGGAGATCGCGGTCGTCGCGTTCACCTGCGTCGCGCCACCCGGGTGGGCGGCTACCGATCGGGAGTCCGGTCTGGCCGTCGTCGACGTGACCTGCGAGTACGAGGCCGACGAGCGGTGGCAGCGCGAGGAACCCGGCGCGGGCGTCGTCGTCCACACCACGGTGAACCCGGCGTCGTTGGCGGTTGCGCTCGGCGCGGTGACCCAAGCGTCCGCCGAGGCGGACACGGTTGTGGTCTCCGTGCACTGGGGCGCCGGCGATCGTGCGACGCCGCTCGACTATCAGGCGCATCTCGGTCGAGCGCTCGTCGACGCGGGAGCGGCGCTGGTCATCGGCAGTCATCCACCGCCGCTGCAGGGGTTCGCGGCGTACCCGCGCGGGTTCGTCGCTTACAGCCTCGGGACGTTCGTTCGTCAGCAGCCGCAGGAGACTGCCGACCCGCGATTGAACCGGCTCTACCGCGCCATGCCACGAACGGCAGCGATGCTCGAGGCCGAGCTACGACCCGGCGGAGCGCCGGACGTGACGTTGACGCCGCTGCGTCTCGACGACAACGGAGTGGCCGATGTCGCCCGCGGCGATGCGTTTGCTGCCATCGCGGCAGACATGAGGCGGCGGATCGAGGGATCCGACCTCTGCTCCATCGATGCGGCCGGTCTGCACTGTCCCGCCCACCCCCGTTCGTCGTGACATGGACGGTCGGTCGCGGTATGGCGCTTCGGGCAGCCCGTAGGCCGGGTGTCCGGACCTTCGGGCTAGCAGGCGCCGGGGTTCTGCTGGCAGAAGTCCTGGAAGCCCGCGCCGCCGGTCCCGCCGCCGCCGCTGCCGCCGGTCGTGCCGCCGCCGGTCGTGCCGCCGCCGGTCGTGCCGCCGCCGGTGGCCCCGCCGGTCGTCCCGCTGCTCGAGGTGCCCGTCGACCCGCTCGTCGACGGCGTGCCGCTCGTGCCGCTCGAGCCCGTCGCCCCGGACGACGTGCCGCTCGCGGTCGATCCGCTCGAGCCGGTGGCGGCCGAGCTCGACGGGGTGGTGGACATCGTCGTGTCGGTCGTCGAGGTGCCCGAGCCGGCCGAAGCGTCGCCGGCGCCGTTGAGACCGGCGAGCTCCGCCTCGGACACGGTGATGGCCGGGGTCGTCGTCGGGCGGTCCTCGGAGACCTTGGTCCCACCGCACGCCGCGACCCCGGCCCCGAGGGCGAGCGCGACGACGGCGGCGGCGAGGGGACGAGGGCTCATGAGGCTGAAGAGGTCAGCTCGCCAGCGGCGTCATGCGGCGGCCGCAGGTCGGGCAGTCGTTGAGGTCTCGCTGGGCGAGCTGGTCGCACCAGTTGCAGAAGCGCAGGTTCTCCACCGCCCACGGCAGCTTGGACTTGCTGGGGGGAAGCGGCAGCACGATGCCGATCACGTCGAGCTCCTCGCCCGTGTCGCGGTCGACGTAGACCTCGTCGGGGTCGCCTTCGATGATGATCTCGCGGCCCGTCGAGGGCGTGCGCATGCGGTAGCGCGGAAAACTCATGACGATCGGGCACGATACCGGAGTGCGCGTCCTGATCTTCCACGGCTACCTCCTGCGGGGCACCGGGTCGAACGTCTACACGGCCAAGCTGGCGCAGGCGCTGCGCCAGCTCGGCCACGAGGTCCACGTGCTCTGCCAGGATCGCCACCCGCGCGACCTGCCGTGGGTCGATGCCGTCGGCACGTGGCGCGACGGGGGCTTCGAGATCGCGGTGCGGCGCGAGCCCGTGCGCGCGACGGTGTACCGGCCCGACATCGGGTCGCTGCTGCCCGTCTACGTCGCCGACCGCTACGAAGGCGTCGACGCCCGGCCGTTTCCCGCCTGTTCCGATGCGGAGATCGGCGAGTACGTGGCGCGCAACGTCGAGGCCGTGCGGGCCGTGATCGAGCGCGCCCCGCCCGACGTGGCGCTCGCCGGGCATCTCGTGATGGGCCCGGCGATCCTGGCCCGGGCCGGGCTGCGTCCGGCGGTCAAGGTCCACGGCAGCGCGCTCGAGTACGTCGTCAAGCCGCACCCGGAGCGCTTCGGGCCATGGGCGCGTGAAGGGCTCGACGCGGCGCGGGCGATCCTCGTCGGCTCGCTGCACACGGCCCGCTCGCTGTGGGACGCGCTGGGCGAGGAATTGCAGGATCGCACCCGACTCGGTCCGCCCGGGGTGGACGTCGAGGAGTTCGGGCCGCGCG
>JADZDV010000528.1 GCA_020850915.1 Chloroflexota bacterium
AAGCACTACCAGCGGCTCTGGTTCCCCGAACCGGGCTCCGGCGGCGCCATCCCCACGCGCGCGGAGCACGGCCTGACCCAGGAGCAGTTCGACGCGGCCATGCCGCGGGAGTTCTGGCGGGAGGTGGTGGACCGGGTCGCAGCCGAGGCGCCGGACACGCTGCTCCTGGCCGAAGCTTTCTGGCTGCTGGAAGGCTACTTCGTCCGAACGCTCGGCATGCACCGCGTCTACAACAGCGCCTTCATGAACATGCTGCGAGACGAGGACAACGCCAGGTATCGCCAGGTCATGAAGAACACCCTTGAGTTCGACCCCGAGGTGCTCCGCCGGTTTGTCAACTTCATGAACAACCCGGACGAGCGCACGGCGGCGGATCAGTTCGGCAAGGGCGACAAGTATTTCGGCATCTGCACTGTCATGGTGACCATGCCGGGCCTGCCGATGTTTGGCCACGGCCAGATCGAGGGGTTCACCGAGAAGTACGGCATGGAGTTTCGGCGCGCTTACTGGGACGAGCAGCCCGACCAGGAACTGGTGGCGCGGCACGAGCGCGAGATCTTCCCGCTGCTGCACCGGCGACCGCTCTTCGCGGGCGTCGAGTCGTTCGCTCTGTACGACTTCTTCACTCCGGAGGGGCCGGTCAACGAGGACGTACTTGCCTACTCGAACCGCCTTGGCGACGAGAAGGCGATCGTGCTCTATCACAACGCCTACGGCCAGGCGAATGGCTGGGTTCGCACGTCGGCCGCGTTCGCGCGCAAGACGGGTCGCGGTGATGAGAAGGAGCTCGTGCAACGCAGCCTGGCCGAAGCGCTCGGGCTGGGCGAGGGCCCGGATCGCTTCAGCATCTTCACCGACTCGCTCACGGGTCTCGAGTACATTCGGGCCAATCACCAGCTTCGCGAGCAGGGACTGTACGTGGAGCTGACCGCCTACAAGTGCCACGTCTTCACGAGCTTCCGTGAGGTCGTGGACACCGCCGGCCACCAGTACACGGAGCTGGCGGCGCTGCTGGATGGGCGTGGGGTCCCCAGCATCGACGAGGCGCTGCGGGAGGTGCTCTCCCAGCCGGTTCAGCGCCCATTCGTCGAGCTGGTGAGCGCCGCCAGCCTGCGTCGGCTCATCGCCGCCCGCGCGGGAGCCGACAGCGAACTCGATGAGCAGCTCATGTTGGACGTCGAAGGACGGGTCAGGACGCTCGTCGAGGCGGCCAGAGGGCACGTGGGCGGGGAGTGCCCCGCGGAGCCCGTCGTCTCCGAGATCATGTCTCGCCTCAGAGCTCTGCTCGTTCTGTCTGGCAGTGACGGGACGACGCCAGACGGAAGTCGGACCCAGCCACCGACTGCCACTGCCGCGGCCGCGGCCGCTGAGTTCCTGGGCGACGATCCGGGCCGCTGGGCCGCCCTGCTGGCCTGGCTCTTCACGAGCGCGCTGGGCGCCGTTTCGAGTGACCGGGACGTGGCGGACAGGAGCCGCTCCTGGTATGACGAGTGGCTGTTCTCGAGGCCGCTTACCCGCTCGGCAAGCGGCCTCGGGCTGGACGACGCCGAGGCCGGCCGGGTGGCGGTGCTGACCCGGCTGCTGATCTCCAACGAGCGCTGCCTGGCCTCGGTGAGCCCCAGCGACGCGCGGCGGGCCGTCGAGCAGTTGCTGCGCGATCGCGATGCTGTCCAGTACCTCGCGGTCAACCGCTACCGTGACGTCCTCTGGTTCAGCAAGGAGCGTTTCGAGGAGCTGCTCGGCGGGATGCTGACCACTGCTGTCATCAGCACCCTCGTCGACGGCGGTCCGGCTCCGTCTATGCCCGCGGTCGCCGTCACGGCGCATGTGTCGCCTTCGCCAGCCGCGAGCCGTCAGGCGCCGGTCACGGCGGAGTCCGCCGTCACCCCGAGCGAGGCTCCCGAGCCCGCCGGAGCGACGAGCGCAGCCGGCACGCCGCGCCTTGCCGAACTGCTAGGGGTCTACCAGGCGCTGCGCCACGCCGCGGACGAGGCGGGCTATCAGGTGGACAAGCTGCTCCGCGTCCCGGCGGCCTGAGCCTCATCGCGAGGCTGACGGCTCTCGGCAGGCCCGGCTAGCAGGTGGCCTCGTGCTCGGCTTGGAGCCGCTGCTCGCGGATCTCCGTGAGGCCAGCCTGGATCGTGCCGAGGCCGATGGTGGCGCAGCGGAGGCGGCTCATGACGACCTCTCGTCCCATCAGGTCAATAATCTCGTCAGCGCCCATGTCACACAGCTCCGGCACGGTCTTGCCCTCTGCTAGCTCCGCCATCATCGAAGCTCCGGCCTGGCTGATCGTGCAGCCCTGGCCTTCGAACGAGACCTGCCTCACGATGTCGTCGTCCACTTCGATGTACATCGTGACGACGTCGCCGCAGCCGGGATTGCCGCCGCTGACTACAGTGTCAGCTGAGTCCAGCTTCCCACGGTTTCGCGGGTTCTGGTAGTAGTCGAGCAGCGTCTCGATGTACTCCTGACGGCTTGTCACGCGGCTACACGTCCTTCTCGATCGGCGCGCGGACCAGGTTGCCCCACTCCGTCCACGAGCCGTCGTAGTTCCGAACCCTCGGAAAGCCGAGCAGGTAGGTCAGAACGAACCACGTGTGGCTGGAGCGCTCGCCAATCCTGCAGTACACGACCACGTCCCTGTCCGGCGTCACGCCTCTGGAGGCATAGATTTCGCGCAGCTCCTCAGGAGACTTGAAGGTGCCGTCCGGATTGGCGGCCGTACCCCACGGGATGCTCCGCGCTCCCGGAATGTGCCCCCCGCGCTGGGCACCTTCCCGCGGGTAGCCGATCATGTGCAGGATCTCGCCCGAGTACTCGCCGGGCGATCGCACGTCCACCAACGCCGTGCCCGGCTTCAGGCCCGTCGTCTGCTCGTCAAGCAACGCCATTACATCGTCACGAAAGGCGCGTAGCTTCGGGTCCGGCTCCTTTGCCTGGTAGGGGGTCGGCGAGAACTGAGGCACTTCGCGAGTCAGGGGCCGGTGCTCGTCGATCCACTTCTGGCGACCGCCGTTCATGATCCGGGCATCGGCGTGGCCGTAGTATGTGAACAGCCAGAAGCTGTAGCACGCGTACCAGTTGTTCCTGTCGCCGTAGAAGACGACCGTTGTATCGTTCGCGATGCCCCAGGTGGAGACCAAACGCTCGAAGCCGGCTCTGTTCACGAAATCCCGCTCGACGGGGTTCTGCACATCCACTTGCCAGTCCAGCTTGACGGCACTCGGAATGTGGTTCTGCTCGTACAGCAGGACGTCCTCATCCGCCTCAATGACGCGGACCATCGGGTCGTTGAGGTGGCTGGCAACCCAGTCCATGTCGATCAGCACTTCCGGATGGGTGTACTTCTCCACCATCGAAGGCTTCCCTCGCGTTGCTGGTCGGCCTTCGCAGCTCGCGCTTCAGACGCCACATCCTGGCCGTGAAGTCTGACGATTCGATCTGAGACCGTCAAAAGGATTATAGGGATGGCGCGTCCGGGCGAGTCAGAACGACGCCGCGGTGCCGAGCGGCGAGAGCGTGCTGGAGGCGCTGCTACAATGGGTCAGAGCCCCCGTTCAGGCGGCAACCCAAACCCTCTCGAAGGAGCCCG
>JADZDV010000529.1 GCA_020850915.1 Chloroflexota bacterium
GCGCGCGGGCCGATGCGCTACCGCGTTTGACGCGGCTCGCCGACGGCATCCAGCAGGCCAGGCGCTCCAGGATGGTCAGCGCGCGGTGCCCGGTGCCGCGATTGAGCCCCGGTCGCGTGGCAAGCTCCGCCAGACGCGGCTCTGGAGCCGATGCTCGCCCGGCCCATGCGCAAAGGCAGCGCACTATTCTCGTCCGCCGATAGCAAGGCAGCCAGACAGAACTAGACAGCCGGCGTGTCCAGTGCCAGCAGCACGCCCTCGTTCGGTCGCAGCTCCAGGGCACCGCCCGCTGGAGGCCGCGGCTCACCCACTGTCGAGAGAACGGGCCGCGGCGAGCCGAGGGCGGCGGGCAGAGCCGCGCGCCGGGGCGTGGAGCTGAAGTTCGCCGCCACCAGGTAGCGCTCGTCGCCGGCCTCGCGCAGGTAGGCGAAGATGTCCTCCGGCATGTCGTCCAGCGGGCGGTAGGAGCCGGACTGGAGGGCCGGGGAGCGCTTGCGGAGCCAGAGCAGGCGACGGTAGAGCGTCAGCAGCGAGGCGGGGTCGTCGAGTTGCTCCGCGACGTTGATCCGCGCATCGCCGAGCGGCAGCCACGGCCGGCCGCTCGTGAAGCCCGCGCCCGGGCCGTCCGTCCACTGCATCGGCGTGCGGCAGGGATCGCGATTGTAGGCGCGGAAGCGGGCCGGGTCCTGGGCTAGCTCGTCCGGGACCTCCGCGTCCGGCATGCCGATCTCTTCGCCGTAGTAGATGAACGGCGTGCCGCGCAGGGTCAGCAGGACGAGCGCCGCGACGCGGGCCCGGACCTGGCCCAGGCCGCCCTCGTTGTGGCGGCTCACGAAGCGCGGGCGGTCGTGGTTGCCCAGCACATAGTTCGGCCAGGCGCCCGGCGGCAGACCGGCCTCCGCCTCGTCCACGATCTGGCGGTAGCGGCTGGCGCTCCAGTCCGACGGCCGGGAGCCCTCGCGGTCGTGGACGATGAAGCGGAAGTTGAAGCAGAGGTTCAGCCCGTTGAGCTGCTCGCCGCCGTAGAAGCCCCTCAGCACGTCGGTCAGGCCGTACACCTCGCCGACCAGCATCCGCTCGGGATACTCGTCGATCACCGCGCGCAGCCCGCGCGCCACCTCGAACACTTCGGGCCGGTTGTTGTTGTAGAGGTGGAGTTGGCTCCAGGCTTCGCCAAACAGCGCCGCCGCGCCGGGATCCGGGTTCGGCGGATTGTCGCGAAACCGGGGATCCTTCAGCACCCGCCCGAGCACGTCCACCCGGAAGCCGTCGATCCCCCGATCCAGCCAGAAGCGCAGGGCGTCATGCATGGCCTGGACGACCTCGGGATGGCGCCAGTTCAGGTCAGGCTGCTCCGCCAGGAAGGAGTGCAGGTAGTACTGGCCCGTCCGCTCGTCCAGCGACCACATGCTCCCCCCGAACACCGCGAGCCAGTTGTTCGGCGGGCCGCCGTCCGGGGCGGGGTCGCGCCAGATGTACCAGTCACGCTTCGGGTTGTCCCGCGAGGTGCGCGATGCCACGAACCACGGATGCAGGTCCGAGGTGTGGTTCGGCACGAAGTCCAGCAGGACACGGATGCCGCGCTGGTGGCAGCCGGCGATGAGCCGGTCCATCGTCTCGAGCGTACCGAAGTGCTCGTGCACGCCGGTGTAGTCTGAGACGTCGTAGCCGAAGTCCGCCATCGGCGAGGGGAACGTCGGCGAGAGCCAGATGCCGTCTACGCCCAGCGAGCGCTCGGTGCCATCGTTCAGGTGGTCCAGCCGGTCGACGATCCCCTGGAGGTCGCCGATGCCGTCGCCGTTGCTGTCCTGGAAGCTACGCGGATAGATCTGGTAGATCACGCCGGTCTGCCACCACGGCCGCGATGCCTGGCCGGCAGACACCTGCGCTCGCTCCGGGGCTGTCACCGTTTCGCGCTCCGACAGGCCATGTCCCCAGTTATACTCCCCGCCTGATCGTCTGAGCGGCCGGCTGCCAGACGCCGCGACGACCCTGCATACGGAGCGCTCCCATGCCGATGTACGAGTTCCACGCCCCGCCGTTGCTGCTGATCGGCGCCGGTAGCCACGAGCGCGCCGCCGAGGCGATGGCCGGCCTGGGCGCGAAGCACGTCCTGGTGGTTACCGACCCGTTCCTGCACGGCCTCAGCCACACCCAGCGGATCCTCGCCGACCTGCGCAGCGCCGGCCTCGGCGTGACCGTCTTCGACAACGTGGGGCGCGAGCCGACGACGGAGGAGGTGGATGGCGCCCTCGCCAGCCTCCGCGCCAGCGGCGCCGATGCGGTCATGTCGATCGGCGGCGGCAGCCCGATGGACACCGCGAAGGCCACCGCGGCGATGGCGACCCATCCCGGGACGATCGTGGACTATGCCGGTCTGAACAAGCTCCAGCGGGCGCGTCTGCCGCTGGTGGCCGTCCCTACCACGGCCGGGACGGGCAGCGAGGTTACCCGCGCGGCGATCATCACGGACACCGCCACCACCGTGAAGATGCTCGTCAACGACTGGAAGCTCGTCCCGGACGTGGCGGTGGTCGATCCGCTCTTCACGGCCAGTCTGCCGCCAAAGGTGACGGCGGACTCCGGCGTGGATGCGCTGACCCATGCGATCGAGGCTTACATCGGCACGCGCCACAATCCGACCAGCGACGTGCTGGCCCTGGCGGCGGTGCGGCAGATCCGGATCGCCCTGCCGCGCGCCTGGGCCAACGGGCAGGATGCCCGAGCCCGCGAGGCGATGATGCTGGCCGCCCACCACGCGGGGCTCGCCTTCTCGAACTCCTGCGTGGCGATGGTCCACGCCATGTCCCGCCCGCTGGGCGCCTACTTCGGCACGGCCCACGGCCTCTCGAACGCCCTGCTCCTGCCGGTCGTCATGGAGTTCACCGCGCCGGCCGTCCCGGAGCGCTTCCGCGACCTTGCCGGGGCGTTCGGCCTGCCGGTAGCCGGCCTGAGCGCCGAGGCTGCCGCCGAGCGCTTTGTTCAGGCGATCGCCGAGTTCTGCCGCGACCTGGGCGTCCCGTCGATGACCGGCGCGGGCATTCCGCGCGAACGCATCCTGGAAGTGGCCCCCCAGATGGCGCGCGACGCCCTGACCGGCGGCAGCGCCATCTTCAATCCGCGCCAGGCCACCGAGGCCGAGATCGTGGAGATGTACCACCGCGCGATGTAGCGCAGTCTCGAAGACCGCCCGCACAGCGCCACTCTCATCTCCCTGGTCTTCACTGCACTCACTCAGCCCTCATTGTTGCTCTGAGAGAGGGTAGGCGGCTGCGTTGCCGGAGAACGGGGATGAGACGGCCATGGTCTGGGACGCCTCCCGGACCAGTGTTGTCATGGGAAGCGGCTGTGCCGCTTTCGTGGCGCCCTATGGGCGAACGGGGCAGGCATGCGAGAATGGGGCCGGTCCCACCCGAGGCGTCCGCGCTACTCCCTCGCCGGTGCGTACTTCCCGCTGAGCTGGGGCGTGTAGCCTTCCAGCCCCGCGTTCTGCCGGTCCAGTCGCGTCTCGCGGCCCCAGGTGCGCTTCAGGTCGTCGCGGATGGTGAAGTGCAGCCGGCCGAGGCCTTCGCACTCCATCTCGATCCGGTCGCCGTCCTGGAAGCCGCTCAGGCCGCGGTGGTTCGTGCCAGTCGCCAGCACGTCGCCCGCTTCGAGCGCGTGGATCGAGGTCGCCCACTCGATGCAGCGGGGGATGCTGTGGGCCATGTCGTCGGTGTTGAAGCTCTGCTTCAGCTCGCCGTTGACCCACAGCCGGATCCGCGTCTTGTGCGGGTCCGCGATCTCGTCCGCCGTCACGAGGTAGGGTCCCATCGGCGCGAAGGTGTCGCGCGACTTCATCTGATAGAAGGTGTTGGTACTGGGTGGCAGACCGCGGGCTGAGCCGTCGATGAAGTTCAGGTAGCCGAAGACGTAGTCCATCGCGTCGGCGGCCGTGACGTGGCTGGCCGCCTTCTTGATCACCACAGCCATCTCCGCCTCGCCCTCGAAGATGCGGGCTGGCACGTCCGGCAGGACCATCGTGTCGCCCTCGCCAATCACCGCGCTGGGCGACTTGTGGAAGGCGTTGATCGGCGCCGGCTCGGAGCGCGTGCCGTCCTCCATGTAGTTGACGGCCATGCAGACGATGTTGACCGGCTTCGGCAGGGGCGGCCGAAGCCGCACCTGGCTCAGCGGCAGACCCTGTCCCCGCCCCACCGCCCGCTCGATGGCGCCCCGGTACTCGTCGAACCGCTCGATCAGCCCGTTGATCAGGCCCCCGGGCCCGAGGTGCGGCACGCTCTCCACCACACTCGTCACGTCCACCACGGCGTCGCCCTTGAGCACGCCCAGCCTGAAGTCGTCAAAGAATAGGAGCTTCACATTCCCTCCTGTGTCGGGCAGCTATGAATCCACAGGGAAACGATGTCACGCGAAGCCGCGAAGGGGGATTGAATGCCCACTGTCATCCTGAGCGCCAGCGAAGGATCACCCGGTCGCGGAGAGCCCTCCCGCAGCCGGCCATCCCGCGCCCCGTAGGGTGGGCTCCGCCCACCGCCGCCGCGTTGACGACGAGCGGGAATGGTGGGCGGAGCCCACCCTATCGACTCCCGCCCGGTCCGACTCCGTTTGCCGATCGCCTACGGCGTGATCCTTCACTTCGTTGAGGATGACAGGGGCGTCAGGATGGCAGGTCTCGTTCGCGGCTTCGCGGCTTTGGGTGAGCCCGTCCCCCGGCCTCGCGTTAGCCGGTCCCTCGTCCTCCTTAATCGATCGGAATGAAGCTGCAGTGGCGCAGCTTCGCTCCGGTCGCCTGGGACAGATGGCCTGTGCCTGTCACGTCCTCCACCAGCACCACCTCGCCCGCGCCGATGACCCGGCTCTCGCCGGCGCTCGCCGTCAGCTTCGCGCCGGCGTCCAGGTTCACGATGTACTGCCGACGCGGCGCTGGGTGCCAGTCCAGGTCGTAGCCCGGCTTGACCTGACGGAAGATCACCCCGGTCGCGGGGAACCGCTCCGAGAGACGTGCGCCACGCCTCTCCTGTCCCCACACGACCTCGATGTCCCGCCAGTGCGACTCGCCGTTCGCGTCGCTGTACAGGTTGTGAATCCGCATCGAGCCCTCCTCCCAAAGCGCTCGACGAGGCGCTGACCTCGTCCTGTCATCTCAGTTCGTTCGTGGCCGCCCTGGCAGCAGCCAGACGCGGAGCGGGCTCCGCCCACGAGGTCCCGGGCCAGATCCAACCAGGAATGGAGGGCGGAGCCCGCCCTCCATCGTGACGCAAGCCTCCTGTGACACGCCGGTCGCTAGCCGACCCGGACCGAGTCCAGCGTGCGCGAGGCGCGCAGGCGGTCCAGCAGGATGCCCCAGCCGGGGCGGACGTCCGTCGTGCCCAGGCTCGTGAAGACATGCCAGAAGTCACCGCTATCGCTCGTTACGAACGGGATCGCCGTGTCACGCTCCAGGTACGGCGTCAGCTCGAAGACGTGCCACTGCGGGCAGGGCACGTACGCCGCGTCCACCCGCGGGCCGCGCTTCAGCGTCGCCGTCACCCAGTCGTAGATCTCTCGCTCACCCTTCTGGTGGAGCAGCTTGAAGTTCGCTGCCATGCGCGCCTCGAACTCCACGCTGAAGCCCTGGGCGCGGGTGAACTCCACCACCTTCTCGTGCGTCTCCGCCGGGAACGGCGTCAGCACCGCGATCCGGTCGGCCTCCAGCGAGCGCAGTGCCTGGGAAGCGGCGTACACTGCCGTTGAAGCCGGCAGGCCGCTGACATCCGACATCTGCTCCATCAGCCGGTACATGAAATCCGGGCCCTGGCTCACCACCATCGGCGCCCCGGCGTGGTGGATGAAGTCCACCTCTCGCGAGGCCAGGTACTTCGCCGCCTCCCCCACGGCCGACAGGTTGCGCTGGTACTCGCCCGGCGTCCAGTCGTCGATCGGGCAGGTCATCCCGACCAGCCCCACGCCCTCTGGCGCGATCAGGTAGAAGTCCCGAACGGAGATCTCCAGCGCGCCGGGACTGATGTAGCCGACTCTCTTCCGCCATCCAAACATCTGCACACTCCAGCCACCATCCTACCGCCGCTCGCACCGCGGCGCAAGCGCGGTGAGCGGCAGGGGTGCGCCCGAGACATGTTGCAGCAGCCACGGAAGGACTGGCAGGGGGTCGGCTCTGGGGCCATTTGTCCCATCGGGGAGGGATAGTCGCACCGCCACAGTGCTCGGGTTGAGCGTCACCGTTGCCAGGACGCCTGTGGCCCTCGCCGTCTCCCGCGCAAGGGCCACCGCCCCGGGCTCTCGCTCAATGAGCAGTTCAACGCCCAGTCGGTGCTCCGCCACCA
>JADZDV010000636.1 GCA_020850915.1 Chloroflexota bacterium
GAAGCGGCGCTGGCGGCCCGGCAGATGGTTGTCGAGCGCGGTCGCGACGGCTTCCAAAGGCAAAACACCCGAAGCCGCCAGATACGCGCCCAACAGCACCACATTGGCCTGGCGCACGTTGCCGAGCTGCTCGGCGATATCGTTCGCCGGGACAGGGACGTAACGGATATCGTTGCGCGCAGGTGGTCGGTCGATCAGCGAGCGGTTGTAGACCAGCAGGCCGCCCGGCTTAATGAGCGGCTCGTACTTCTCGAATGACGGCAGGTTCAGTGTGATGGCGCTAGCGGGCTGGCGCACCAGCGGCGAGCCGATCGGCTCATCGGAGACGACGACGGTGCAGTGCGCGGTGCCGCCGCGCATCTCTGGCCCGTAGGAGGGGATCCAGGTGACGTGCAGTCCGCTATCGACGGCCGCGTACGCCAGCAGTTGCCCGGCGAATAACGCCCCCTGTCCGCCGAAGCCGGAAAAGATGATCTCGTCGTGCATGGGTGTCTCCGTTGACGTTTGCACGTTGAAACGTGCGAACGTTAGAACGTGTCAACGTTCCAACGCTTTCACCTCGTCCGCCACCTTGAAATCGCCCAGCGGGTAATAGGGAACCATCGTGTCACGAATCCAGGCCAGCGAGTCGGGCGGCGACATGTGCCAGTTGGTCGGGCAATTGGAGAGAAACTCGACCATGCTCAGCCCCAGACCGGCGAGCTGCGTTTTGAGCGCCGTGACCACCGCCTTCTTGGCCTGGCGAATGGTGCGTGCGTCGTAGACCGAGCGGCGGACGACGTAGCACGCGCCCGGCAGCCCCGCGATGATCTCGGCCATACGCATCGGATAGCCATGCAGCTGCACATTGCGGCCGGTCGGCGATGAGGTGGTGATCTGCCCCGGCAGCGTCGTCGGGGCCATCTGCCCGCTGGTCATGCCGTAGACCGCGTTGTTGACGAAGAAGACGGTGATGTTCTCGCCCCGGTTGGCTGCGTGCAGGATCTCGGCCGCGCCGATGGAAGCCAGATCGCCGTCCCCCTGGTAGGTGAAGACTACCCTATCCGGCTGCGTGCGCTTGAGGCCAGTCGCCATTGCGGGCGCACGGCCGTGCGCCGCTTCGACCGCATCGACGTTGAAATAGTAGTACATCAGCACCGAGCAGCCCACTGGCGCGACCAGGATCGTCTTCTCGCGGATGCCGAGCTCGTCGATGGCTTCGGCGATCAGGCGATGGATGATGCCGTGGGTGCAGC
>JADZDV010000530.1 GCA_020850915.1 Chloroflexota bacterium
GCTAGGGCAGCACGGGCGCGAGCAGGATGTCCTGGCACCACTGTCGGGCGTCCGTCGGCGCTTCACCGTCACCGGTCACAATCCGGCCGCAGGCGACCGCCTCGCCGGGCTCGAGCGGCGTCAGGCCGCGGGTCGAGAGGCTCGCTTCCCACTGCTGGCCGTTTGGCTCGCAGACGGCGCGGGTCGGTCCCCAGGCGACGCCGCCCGTCGATCGCTGGCTGACGACCAGGCGGAGCGCGAAGTGGTCCCCCGCGTCGCAGCCGATCGGCCCAGTGACCGAGACCTCGCTGCCGTCGTCGGCGAGCACGGCGGCTTCGTCCATCGTGTGGAAGTAGACCTCGGCTGCGGCAGGTTGGGCGCCGGCCGCCCCGACGGCGAGGCGTGCGGCGGCGACCGAGACGGCGAGGGTGCGACGCATGACGAGCGCTCCGAAGCTGAGATTGAGACGCCGCCGGCAGCGTCGGCCGCGCCCACCACCGCGCGAAGCAGCCCGCGTGCCAGCCAGCTATTTCCCATAGAACCGGACGCTGTTGTCCCAGAGGATCTTCTGCATGACGGCCTCGGCGATGTCCTTCCGCTCCAGCAGCTCGCGGGCGTTGAAGCGCTCGCGGTCGGCGTGCGGCATGTCCGACGCGTAGAGCACCTGGTCCTCGCCGAGCAGGTCGATGACCTGTGGCAGCAGCGGGTCCTCCGCCTCGCAGTTGACGAAGATCCGGCCGGTCTTCAGGTATTCTTTCGCCGGCAGCCGCGAGGGCGGCGCGCCGGCCCGGTTCTTCTCGCGCAGGTACTTGGAGGACTCGAAGCGGTGCGTCAGGCGATCCGTCAGGAAGTGCAGCCAGAGGCAGCCGGCCTCGAAGAAGCCGACCTTCAGGTTCGGGTAGCGGTCCAACAGGCCGCCGCCGACGATCGCCGCGAAGCCGAGCAGCACCGGGAGGGTAAACGAGATCGACCCGGCGAAAAAGATGTGATCGTAGAAGTTGGTCAGCGGCTCGAAGGTCCACGCGACGTGGACAGCAACCGGCAGGCCGGTCTCGGCGACGGCGTCCCAGAAGGGCGTCACCGAGGGGTGGTCGAGCGGCACGCTGCCGGCCGTTCCGCCGATCATCACGCCACAGGCGCCCATCCCGGCAGCCCGCCAGAGCTCGCGAGCGGCCTCGACCGGGTCCAGAAGTGAGACGGTCGCGACCCAGCGCAGCCGGTCTTCGTGGCCGCCGAGCTTGTCCGCCAGGTAGTTGTGATACGAGCGGTACATGGCCGCGTTGAGCGCCGGGTCGACGGTCAGCGGCTGATACAGGAAGAGGCTGGGATAGATGACCTGGACAGCCAGGTCCTCCGCATCCATGTCGGCCAGCCGGGCCTTGGCGTCGGCCAGCTCGAGGCTCTCGAGGGACTCGGGCTTGGCGCCGGTGAAAACGGTCGCGTGGCCATCGACCCGAGTTGGCGTGCCCATGATGTGGCAGCCGCGGCCGGTCCAGCGCGGGTAGATCTCGGAGTCGATGATCCAATAGGCGCGGCCGTCGATGCCGACCGTCTTCGGCCGCCGGTCGCGCAGGCCAGGCTCGAAGTACGCGTCGGCGAACACCTGTGCCGGCTCGGAGATATGGGCGTCAGAATCGTAGATGGGCATTTGGCTTCCTTCCTCCTGGTTTTCTGGCCCCGCCGATCTCCAGCGTCCGTTACGCTGGCACCTTGACCGGCTCGACGAGCGCCTGATACTGCTCGGGCTGACGATCCGCGACGAGGTCGGTCTTGTAGGCGACGAGCTTGACGGCGGTTGCGCCCAGGTCGACCGGGGCAACAACGAACTCCCGGGCGCCGTGGGCGGTCGCTTTCGCCTCCGGGTACCGCATCTTCCAGTGCGGCTGGGTGGGGTAGCGGACGGAGACGATGACCTGGCTGCCGGCGACCACCGGCGAGTCCTGCCGGTTGGCGGCGACGACGGCGATGTGGTTCTCGGCCGCGCGCTCAATCGCGATCAGCGCCGGCTCGTAGTCGAGCTTCCAGTCGGTCGGCCAAAGGATGACCTCGGCGCCGTTGAGCGCGAGAGCGCGCGCGGCCTCCGGGAAGAGGCCGTCGTAGCCGAGCAGCAGGCCGATCTTGCCGAGCGGCGTCTCGAAGACCGGGAAGCTGTCGCCCGGCGTCGCCCAGGCGCGGTCGCCGCGCCGCAGGTGGGCCTGCCGGTAGGCGCCGAGCGCGCCCCTCGGTCCGACGAGAAAGACGGCGTTGTAGAACTCGCCGGCGCCACCGGCCTCGACGAGGTTGAGCGCGACGACGAGCCCCGTCTCGCGGCAGAGCCCGGTGAACGCGGCGAGGGCACGCTGCGATTCGGCGGCTGCGGCGGCTGGGTCTCGGGCGATCTCGCCGCGTGCCCAGAGGAACGCTTCCGGCAGGACGGCGAGCTGAGCGCCCGCCTGGGCTGCTTGACGAGCCAGCGCGAGCGCCGGCTCGAGCGGATCGCCCTCGGCCGCGCCGGCGCTGCATTGGATCGCGGCCAGGTTGACGGTGCGCTCGGGCGCCTGGTCCAGCTTGTAGGTTGGGAGCTGATCGTTTGGGGTGATCATCGCCCCATAGAGCTCCGGCCGGCGGTCGGCCAGGAGGTCGCCGTCCTCGCCGGCCGAGGTGTCGTCCGCCTCCGTCGGGTCGATCAGCCCGTAGACGATCTCTTCCCGGTCCTCGCTGGCGCGGGCAACGATCCGGCCCGCCGGCGAGACGATCTCGCTCCCGCCCGCGTAGGTGTTGGTGTGGGGGCCTTGAAACCGGCCGACCTTGTTGGCGGAGAGCACCCACGCTCGGTTCTCGACGGCGCGCGCCGGCACGTGGAGGTCCGCCTCGTCCGGCCCGCCGGAGTTCAGCGCGTTGAGCATGACCTGCGCACCCAGC
>JADZDV010000531.1 GCA_020850915.1 Chloroflexota bacterium
GGTCGGCCTGCAATTCGCGCCAGACCCGAGGGCCACTTTCCCCATCGGCGAAGTCCGCGCCGATGGTGCAGGAGTCCGCGCTGGCGGGCTCGACGAAGACCGAAAGCTGGGGCTGCTTGTCGTTGAGGATGTCGAACTGGGCGCTCGGACCTCGCACGAGCGCCCAGGGCTCCCCGGTGGCGTCCTTCAGGCGTCGGATGAAGCTCCGCGTTCGGGCCTCCGCCACGTCGGCCGAATAGCCGTATAGGCGCGGTCCGCTCGAACTCTGTTCGTCCACGGGCCACCTCCCATCAGGTGGTAGAGAGCGGCCGGGCCCGGCGGATAGGGCGCCGCGCTCGCGGGAGGGATCAGCTCCACCCGGCCGCTTCACTCTGATTATGCGTCCAGTAACTCCACCGTCGCCATACCACGCGTGCCCGCCATGACGACAAGCTGTCTACAACGCTCAGCCGTGTCTGATGGGACGATGGAGGCGGCCAGCCGCGGCGCCAGGGATGCCGGTGGCCGCACGATCGGCGTGACGGTCAACGTCTTCGGCACCCGCATGCCCAACGAGTTCCTGGACGAAGAGATCGGGACGGCGTCGCTGCTGATGCGGATGGACAAGCTAGCGGAGGTCGGCAACGCCTTCGTCGTCCTGACCGGCGGCATCGGCACGTTCCTGGAGCTGGCGCTGGTCTGGAACCTCCGTGTCCTGCGGGTCTACCACGAGAAGCCGATCGTCGTCGTCGGTCGCCCCTGGCGCGCGGCGATCGAAGCGATCGCCCAGCACCTGCTGATTCGGGAGGTGGATCTGGCAGCCTTCATCTTCGTGGATAGCCCAGCCGAGGCCGTGGCGGCGGTTCGCGAGGCGCTGGCCGCTCGCCAACCGTAGGGTGCGCACCACATCCACGGTGCTCGGCTCCGTCCAACGAGGCAACGGTGCGGGAATTCCAGCGTAACCCGTGACAGAGCCAGGCGGGTTTGGCATCAGCAGCCAGAACATCTGACAGGTTGAGCGAGCGACCCAGCCAGATTCCCAGCGCGTTCCGCGCTAGCCGCGGCTCTGGAAGAGAATCGCGATCAGGTTGTCGACCGGCGCGTACTGGTCGGTCAGGATGATCCGCGGACCCTCGGCAACGTACGCCTGGAGCCGCTCGGGCTCCAACTGGGTTGTCCGCATCGGGCCGACGCCCTGGTCGCTCAGCACCTGGCGCATCTGCTCCAGGTCCAGGCCACGCTCCGAGCCAGCGATCACCCACACGGAGGCGCCGCCGACTTCCCACGGCCGGCCCGTCGCCAGGAGCTGGACGCTGGGGAAGGTCTGCATCATCGTCCGCACGGCCGAGCGCAGGAGCTGGCCGTCTCGGTAGAGGTCGATGACGGTCAGCAGGTAGGCGCCGTCCGGGACCAGCAGGGCACGTACCTGGTCGTTATATTCTCGGGTCATGATGTGGTATGGCACCGACAGGTCGTTCACCGCGTCCTGCACGACGAGCGCGTACTGGCCCTTTGGCGCCTGCTCGTGGACAAACTGCCGACCATCCATGCTGTGGGTGATGATCCCGGTGTCGCGCGAGAGGCCCAGGTAGTCGTGGCCTACCTCCGTCACGCCGGGATCGATCTCGACGACCTCGACAGCCGATTGCGGGATCGCCCACTCCACCCAGCGGGGGTAGGTGTAGCCGCCGCCGCCGACGACCAGGACGCGCTGCGACCCGGTGCGTGCGAACTGGTAGCGGGTGATTTCCGACTGGGCGTACTCGTGGGCGTAGCCGAGGTAGGATGGGTCACCCAGCTTGACGTACGAGTGGATCAGGTGGTCCAGGACGAGCGTGCGGATCGGAAAGCCGTTGCCCGACTCTTCCCGCACTCGGATGCAGTAGTAGTCCGTCTCCCGGACACAGGTCGAGGCCAGGCTTCCATTCAGCGCCAGCGCGGTGATGGCGAGCCCGGCGACTGCCCCAGAGCCGGCCAGCAGCGGCCACGGGCGCCAGAAGCGGCCGATTGACAGGGCCAGGCCAAGCAGCCCGATACCCATGGCGAACACCAGGGCGTGCACGCCGAGGGCTGAGATGAGCCACCAGCCAGTGGCAAAGGTCCCGGCGATTGCGCCGGCGGTGGACCAGGCGTAGATCTGGCCAGAGACGCGTCCCGCGTGCGCGACGTCAGTCACAGTCAGTCTGATCACCTGGGGCGAGATCATGCCCAGGAACATCACCGGCACGAAGAAGATGCCCGCCGCGATCGCGACGATGCGCTCCATCAGACCGAGCTGCAAGGAGCCGAGCCGGAGGTTCGGCCCGGCCGCCTCCAGCGCGACGGTCATCACCACGATGTAGAACGTCGCCAGGCCGCCAAGGAACAGACAGATGCCCAGCACCCGCTGGCTCGGCCAGCGGTCGGCGATCCAACCGCCGAGGTAATTGCCGCCGGTGATGCCAGCCAGGACGGTACCGATGATGCCGGTCCAACTGTAGAGCGAGAGGCCGACGCTTGGCGCGAGGATCCGACTGGCCGCCAACTCAACCGCCATCGTGCAGAAGCTGGAGACCACCACGACCGCGCAGGCCAGGCCGACGTTCCCTCGCAACTCCAGGCCCGTCGCGCGGCCCGTCGTGGCAGACAGAGCTGACGAAGATCGCTGGCTCGGAGCAGCCCCTCGCTGGGCGGCCACGACATGGTCGCTTCCCAGGATCCGGAGGAGTGCGCCGACGATCAGCAAGGTGGCGCCGACGATCAGGCCGATCGTGTTGACCGGCAGGTAAGCGATCAGGACAAAGCCGGTCAGGAAGTTACCAGCCAGGCTGCCGGCGGTGCCGAAGGCGTAGATCATTCCGACGACGCGCCCGGTGCGCCGCAGATCCGCCAGGGAGAGCCGTATGGCGACGGGTGTCACCATGCCCAGCAGCAGGCTCGGGAGGAAGAAGGTGAAGGTCGTCAGGACGAAGATGCGCGCCAGGATCGGAAGCGGCTTGAACAGCGCCCCATCCCCGATCGCTCCGACGATCGCCAGGGTCGCCAGGCTGGCCGCTCCACCTGCCAGGAACAGCAGGCCGAGCAGCCGCTGCGATGCGCGCCGGTCGGCCAGACGGCCGCCGAACCAGTTGCCAAGACTGATCCCAGCCAGGACCACGCCGATGATGGAGGTCCAGGTGTAGAGGGAGACTCCGACGAACGGCGCCAGCATTCGCCCGGCTACCAGCTCCAGCACCAGGCTGGCGCAGCTTGCGACGAAGGCGAGGAGATTGCCTTGCCACAGCGCCAGCTCAGCCGGTCGCGCCGGAGCGACTACCCCCACCGCCACGCCGCGCTCCCGAGCCACGCCCGCCATACCCCTCACCTACCGCCCCGCTGGAATGGGCGCAAGTATGCCAGAGCGAGGAGGGCCGCTGCCGGCATTTCGCGCAGGGCATCTCCTCGTCATCCCTCATCCCGCGGCCGGTTGTCATTCTGCGCGAAGGTGGGCGGCTACGCCGCCGGAGACCGTGGCTGATACGGCCATGGTCTGCGACTCCTCCGGACCAGTTGTGTCATGGGAGACTGGGTTTGGTGAAGTCAGGAGGGTGGGACGGCGTGACGGGGGGGGTGCGCGTGGCGCGCGGCGGACAGAGAGCCCCTCAGGATGACCCAGGGCTGTGAGTCAACTGGCTCCCCGCCGTCGCTGGGGGCCGATGGTGCTGGCGGCCAGCTCCAGGGCTCGGCGGTTGCTCAGCAGGGGACCGTGTCCGAGGACGTTGTCGGCGTGGCGGCCGCCGATCAGCGCGCGCGAGGTGGTGAAGACGTACCGGTCCCGTTCTGACGGCGGGGCGAGGACGGCTTCCTTCGGGGTGACGACTACGTCGTACTCGTCCGCCAGCGTCAGGAGCTCCACGCCCTGTGAACGCAGGAAGTCCGCTCGACGCAGGGTCCGCGGTCGATGGCCGGGATCCCGCCAGCGCGCCAGCAGCTCGCGGCCGACGGCGCCACCTGGCACGAGCGCATCCAGGCTGAACAGGCCGAAAAAGCTGCCGTCCTCGCCCAGGTCCGAGCCCAGCAGCGGTGCCGAGAAGGTGATCACCGAACGGATCGTTCCGCGCCAGTGCGCTGCCTCTTCTTCCAGCAGCTCGGCTGCCGCCTCGAACAGCGCCACGCCACCCAGGCTGTAGCCCACCAGGTGCCACTCCGTCTCGGCAGGCAGGCGGCTGGCGTACCAGCGGAGGAGCTGACGCGTGGCCCGAACGATCTCGCCGATCGAGGTCTCGCAGTCCGCGGGCGCGTACGGCTCTGGAAGCCACGTCCCGTTCTTCATCCGCCCCCGAAAGGTCGCCTCCAGCAGGTCGGCCTTGCCGAATCCCTCCTCGCGTCGCAGGACATGCCAGAGATCCTGGAACTCGCGATGCGCGTCTCCGGACCGGCTGGCAAGCCCCGCCGCGCCCAGCACCTTCTTCACGCTGCGCAGGTCGAGAGCGGCCGCGCCGGTCCAGTCAAGCACGATGCGATCGGTCATGGCGCTTCACTCACCGAGAGATTCCCTCCGTGTCGATGCCCTGAACATTCCGTCAGGATGGCGGCTCGCTATCGCCAATCAAAGAAACCATGCTCATAGGAGCGTCGCTCCGGTCCTCCCGCGGGGTGGGCACTGCCCACGGGTGCTCACAGCTCCGCGCCGCGGAGGTAGAGCCGTGCCTACCCTGCACGTCGCGGTTCCGGCTATGCTGGTTCCAGCGATGCTGAGGACGATCTCAGAGAACATCTTACAGGCGCGAGCGGCAACGATCAGGAGGACGGCGATGGCAGACGAGCGCGGCGGTCAGATTCCCGGCTACACCTACGGTACCCCGGCCGTGGCGCCGTCGCCGGTCACTCTGGCGGAGCTCGAGCGGCTCAAGCGGACGGCACAGCTCGACGCCGAGGACGAGCGGTACCTGCGACTGGCTGGCGAGGTGCTGGCTGACCAGGTGGACGCGGTGCTGGATCGCTGGCGCGGCGTGACCTCGTCCGAGCAGCACCTGGCGGTCCTCTCCGCCGGGCCGGACGGCCAGCCGAACCCGGTCTACGCCGAGGCCTCGCGCCCCCGCTTCGGACGGTGGATTCTCGACAGTTGCCTGCGTCCGTACGACCAGGCCTGGCTGGACTACCAGCAGGAGATCGGTCTGCGACACCACCCGACCCGGAAGAACCAGACCGATGGGGTGGAGTCAGCCCCGCGTGTTCCCTTGCGCTACCTGATCGCCTTCAGCGCGGTCATCGTCAACACCGTCAGGCCGTTCCTGGCCGCGAAGGGGCACAGCGCCGAGGACGTCGAGGCGATGCACCGCGCCTGGTGCAAGTCGGTCATGATCCAGTTGGCGCTCTGGAGCCGGCCGTTCGCACGGCCAGAAGACTGGTAACGGCCCGCGGCGCCCCCTTCGGCTCGTCGCGAAGCACAACAGGGTCTACCCACGGCAGGATCGGCGGTTCTGCGCCGGTAGCTGGCGCGGCCTGGCCCGCTGGCGCGCGCCTGGCGTCGATCGCCCGTTCCAGCAGCAGCTCGAACCTGGGACCAACCGCGATCCGGCCGCCAGGCCAGACCGCGCGGCGGCTGGGGTCGGGCGTAACGCGGTAGATCGGGCGGACGATCACCTGGCACCCCCATTCGGGTCGGATGCGCGTGGCCGGCGAGACCGGCCGTGCTATTGGGATAATCGGCCGGATTTCCTTGGAGTAGAGGCGTCATGCGCGCCGAGAAGGCCGTCCTGCACGCCTCTCCGCGGCAGCCGCCGCGGCCGCGACTGGAGCGAGATCAGCCGCTGCCGCGACTCCCAATGGCACCAGTTGGAAGGATGCGCCATCGCTGCCGACCAGGGCAGCAGACCGGTTGGAGACAACCCTCCAGTCGCAGCCGGCAGTCCAGAGCGTTATCGTCCCCGATTGGGCGCCAGGGGGTATAGTTGAGGCGGTGTCCCCCAGCGGCCGAGGCGAAGAGCCCGCGGCGACAGAGCCGGCATCGTCGGCTGCCCCGCCGTGGGTTGGGTCAGGGACCCATGATCGGGCGGCGGCGCGTGGCCGCGACGAGTGGAGCGCGATGCGACTCTCTCCCACCATAGTCCTTATTCTCTGTACGATGGTCATGTTGCTGACCTCCGCCGGGATGATGTCGTTCGGCCTGTTCATCCCGTTCATCGAGGCAGAGTTCGGCTGGCCTCGTGCCGTCGTGACGCTGCCGTACCTGGTGGCGATGATCGCCTGGGGGGCCAGCTCGCTGACGTTCGGCAAGCTGGCCGACGACCACGGCGCGCGGCCGGTGATCCTGGGCGGTGTCGTGCTAATGGCCAGCGGGTTCCTGGGCATGGCGCTGGCCCAGAACGCCTGGCAGCTCTGCCTCGCCTTCGGTGTGCTGGTGGGCGCTGCGATGGGAGCTGCTGGGATCAACATGGGCGCGCTGCTGGTGTCGAAGCACTTCGCTCCGAGCCGGCGGGCGCGGGCGGTCAGCATCGCGCAGACCGCCTCCCCGCTGAATCCGCTGCTGTTCGCCCCGCCGCTCTTTCTGCTGCTCCGCGTCTCTGACTGGCGGACCACCGCGCTGGTGATCAGCGCCATCCTGTGGCTTGTCGCCCTGCCCCTAGCCTGGGTGGGTGCGCGGGACCCCGACTCGGCGCGGCTCGCCGCGCACCAGCGGATACCGTTCAGCGCCTGCCTGCCCCACCTGCGCAACCCCTCGATGCTGGCGCTCTTCGCGTCGCGGCTGGCCTGCGGCCTGGCGATCTTCCAGACCCCGCACATGGTCGCGATGGCCATGAGCAAGGGTCTGGACATGGCCGCTGGAACGATGGCGCTGAGCATCTACGGCGCCGTCGCCGTAGGCTGGACGCTGCTCTTCGGCTGGCTTGCCGACCGGCACGGGCGCACCCGCATGCTGGGGCTCAGCTACGCCTTGCGGGGCACGGGCACGATCGCCCTGGCGCTGGCTGCCCCCAACGAACTGGGGTTCTTCCTGCTCGTGGCCGTGGCGGTCGGGCCGACGTTCGGCACGATTGCAGTGCAGAACGTGCTGTTCTACGAAGCAGCCGGCGCGAAGCTCGCGGGGGTGATCCTCGGCCTGAGCTTTATCGTCCACCAGGTCGGCTCGGCCATCGGGCCACAGGTAGGGAGCATCGTCTTCGACCAGACGCACACCTACGATGGCTTCTCGATCGTCATCGGGCTGTTCCTGCTCGCGTCCGCCGCCATGACCTTCAACCTCAAGGAGAGCGACTTGCAGCCGAGCAAGTCGACAGCGACGGCGGTGCTCAAGCCGGCCTGAGCGCGGGGGGCGCCCGACCGGGGCGCGGTGCCCAGCAGGTCGACCGAGCCTCTCGACCCGGCAGCGGAGCGCGGGGCTAGTGATGCACCAGCTCTGGAGAGAACGCCCCGCCGAGCCTTGGACCGAGCTCGAACACGGTCAGCACGACCGTCACGACGATGACGAGGACGATCAGAGGGTAGGCACCCCACTCGTCCGACGCCGGCCCGTCGGCGTCTCCACCCGTCGCTTCCCAGTCGGGCGAATTGTCGTCTGCGTCCACGTGGCTCCTCCCCTCCGTCTCCCACCTTGCCGGCCGCCGGACCCCGGACCACGAGGCCGAAAACCCAGGCGCGCGGGACTGTGCTGGTCGGCAGCGTGGTGACACCTCGCCCTGCAGAAGATAGCGAATACCTCGCCTCGGTGATGCCCAAGGAGATCTTTCTACACCATCGAGGGCGAGTGAGCAAGGAGGCGCCCGTCCCTGAAGAGAGGGGAGCTGAGCGCTTACGAGCAGTCGGAACTCTAGAGACCGAGGCATGCCGAACAGCCAACCGCTGCAGCGCTTCAAGGCCGGGTTCTTCAAGGCGCTGGCTCATCCGACGCGCATCCGGATCCTCCGGGTGGTGCGGCGTGGTGAGCGCGCCGTCTCGGAGATCGAGGCGTTGCTCGAAGCGGACGGCTCCGGCCCGTCTCAGCAGCTCACGTTCCCGCGGGGCTGGAACGTCGTCGAGGGGCGGACGGATGGCACCGGTCTGTACGACGCCGTGCGCGACCCGGAGATTGTTCGCTGGCTGAATGTGGCGCGCGAGATCTTCAACAGCCAGCTCATTGACTTCCAGAGGCTGAAGGCGGCCCAGGCGCGAGCCGACGAGCTGGTCGCGAGCCGGCAGACCGAGGAGGCAACCGCGAGCCTGCGCCAGGAGTTCTCGGAGCCAGCTAGCAGCTGCCAAAGGCCCCCACCGTGGCCGCTGGGAACCTACTTCGGGGGGTGCATCCACTTTACGTCCTTCAGCCCTTCGGCTTCGACCGCGTGGCCTCGCCGTGCCAGCAGGCGCAATCCGGTGGCCTCACACGGGCCGTGGAGCTCCGCGGGCAGAGGCAGCTCGGAGCCGGGGCGGTCGCTCAGCGCTGGAGCAACCGCCAGGGCAGACGCCCGCGCGAGCGCATCGCTCTCGCCTGGCGTGCTTCTTCCATCAGCTCGAGCAGGCGCTGTGCAGCCCTCTCCCAGGTCAGTTCGCGCAGGATCCGCTCACGCGGGGAGGCCAGATGGCCGTCGGACCCCTCGATCGCCGCGCGGATGGCGGCCATCGCTGAGTCGTCGTCGGGCGCCCACCAGTTCGCGTTCTCGAACAGCTTGCCGATCGGCCCGCCGCCGGGGAAGCTCGCCGGCGTCTCCCGGCTCGGGATGAGCTGGGCCACCGATCGGTCGAGGTACGCCTGGTAAGCGCTGTGGTCTGGCGCGATGAGCCGCAGCCCGCTCGCCGCGGCCTCGACCATCGCCTGGTCCCAGCCCTCGCCGAACGACAGGCTGACGTAGTGGGTCGCGGCGGCGAACAGGCGCGGCATCTCGGTATCGGAGAAGACGTCGTAGATGAAGTGCACGGGCGCGGCCTGCTCCAGGCGCTTGCCAAGCCGCTGCTGGAGCGCTGCCAGCTCCGCGGTGAACA
>JADZDV010000532.1 GCA_020850915.1 Chloroflexota bacterium
CTGGCCGCGCCTGGATCGGATTCAGGTCCCGGTCTACTTCGGCTGTCACTGGGCCTTTTGGAACCTCCACCTGCGCGGCGCCTTCTCCGGCTGGCAGGGCACTGGCAACATCGCGAAGCGCATGTTCATCGGCCCGGAAACGAGCCCACGGCGCCCGGTCGCCGAGTACCACGGCGAGGCGCTACGCTGGTACGACCACTGGCTCAAGGGCATGGACACGGGCGTGCTCGACACGCCCCCCATCCAGCTCTGGATCCAGGGCGATGACATCTGGCGCACTGAGAGCGAGTGGCCGCTCGCGCGCACCGAGTGGCGGCAGCTCTACCTGGGCGGTCCGTCCGGAGGGGTGGAGGGAACTCTGGACTGGACGGTCCAGAACGGCGGCGAGCAGACGTACGAGATGGTGCCGGACAGCCAGGACTGGGTCTGGGGTAAACCACGCCTCGTCTACCGCTCCGCGCCCGTGGACGAGCCGCTCGAAGTGACCGGGCCGCTCCAGCTCGACCTCTGGCTAGCGTCGAGCGCGGCGGACACGGATCTCTTCGTCACGCTGTTTGACGAGGGCCCGGGCGGCTCCACGCGCGTGCTGACCAAGGGCTGGCTGCGAGCCTCGCACCGCGCCATCGACCCCGCGCGGGGCCGCCCGAACCAGCCGTGGCATCCGCACACCAGCACCGAGCCGCTCACTCCTGGCCAGCCGACGCTCTTGCCCATCGAGATCATCTCTACCTGCAACGTCTTCCATCCCGGGCACCGCGTGCGGCTGGAGATCGGGAGCTGTGACAGCCTGGCGGAGAACCCGTTCTGGTACCACCGCGGCCTGGTGAGCCCGGTGCGGAACACGGTGCTTGGAGGGGGCAGCCAGGCATCCGTCCTGCACGTGCCGGTGATCCCGCGCTAGCGCGGAGCCACCGGCCTGACAGAAAACGCTGACCTCGTGCGGCAAGGGGCGCGAGGTCGGCGTCCAGGCACGCCTTGCGAGGCACCGCCAAGTGGCGATACCGTTACTGGATGGTCCGCCAGGACCTGGTCGGGCAAGGGGAGGAGACGCGTCATATCTAGAGCTTTCAGACTGTGATCGGGTGGCGGGCGACGCCCGCGCATCAAACCTTCCAGTATCGAGCTACAAGTCCATCCTGACGGCCGCTGGCCCGCTCCAGGGAGATACCGTGTCTGACACCGAAGAAGTAGCTCTCTTTGTCGATTGGGAGAACATTCGCTATTCCATGCTCAACCTGCACGGGCAGGAGCCAGATCCCAGCAAGATGCGGGACAAGGCGCTGAAGTACGGCTCGCTCGTCGTGGCAAAGGCCTACGCAGACTTCTCCGAGCATGAGGGCACGCGCCGGCGACTCGATGTGGCCGGCATCGAGGCGGAAGACTACCCGCTGAAGCTCGCGAACGGACGACGTCAGAGCTCGGCGGATATCCACATGGTGATCGACATCATCGACACCGTCCTGGATCGGCCCCAGGTCAGAACGTTCATTCTGATGACCGGCGACCGCGATTTCATTCGTATCGCTGCTCGTCTTCGCAACCGCTTCGGCAAGTCCGTCGTGATCTCAGGCGTTCCCGGCTCGCTCAGCCACGATCTCGTCCAAGCCAGCACGATCGACGACCCACTGGAAGTCTCGACAGCCAGAGATCGTGACCTCGACCTGATCCGGAAGATCGACTACTACGAGAAGACCCGCCACGAGGGTTTCCACCCCACGTTCAGCAATTTGACGCGCTTCCTGCAGCACCCGGTCAACCATCAGATGATCGACCCGAACTTCGTTCAGTCCAAACTGAGCCAGTTCGTTGCCGAGGGCGTTCTCCAGCGCGAGGTCATCGAGACCGAGCTGGGCAGGGAGCTGACCGTCACCCGACTCAACCGCGACCATCCGCTCGTCGTGGACGCCCTGCTGCCGGTTGAGCAATGGGATGGCGAATTAGTCGAGCGCTAGCGTGGGCAGTGCGTAGCCGCTCAGCTAGCGTCCTGGGCGACGACCAGAAGAGATAAGCGTTGGACCGACTGGCGAGGAGGGTCACCAGGCGGCCCAACGCGAGGGGGGTTGCGGGTCTCACCCCTGGACGGTAGGAGTGCCCGCCTTTCGCTTCGACCCTTCATCTGGTCTTGGTCGTTACGCCAGGACGTCGTGCACGATGCGTGCCAGTTCCCCACGCCGTTGGCGCCTCGTCGCCGTGATGCTCCAGCCCGCCGCGCAGCGCCTTCCGGGCCAACGGAAACCGCTTTGGACGCCGACCGTCGGCTCCCGCTACGCTAGCCCGTATGCGTGTGATCCTCCTCGGGACTGGCACGTCGCACGGCGTGCCGGTCATCGGCTGCAACTGCTCCGTGTGCACCTCGCCAGACCAGCGCAACCGGCGGACCCGCTCGTCCTGCGCCGTGCAGCTCAACGGAGCGACGATCCTGCTCGACACAGCCACGGAGCTGCGGCTCCAGGCGCTTGCCAGCGGCATCCATCGGGTGGACACCATCCTCTACACCCATTTCCACGCCGACCACGTCAGCGGCATCGACGACGTGAAGGCGTTCAACACGGTGCTGCGGGGTCCGGTGCCCTGCTACGGCAACGCATCCACCTACGAGTCGCTCCAGCAACGGTACGACTTCGCCCTGGCCGGAACGCCCTGGATCGGCGCCAGTCCCCATCTCGCCTACACTGTCATGGACGAACCGTTCGAGCTGTTCGGCGCGCCCGTCACGCCGGTAGTCCTGCAGCACGGCCGCATCGAGAGTCACGGCTGGCGGATTGGCGATATGGCCTACTTGACCGATACGAACGGGATTCCGCCTGCCTCGATGGAGCTGCTACGTGGCCTGGACCTGATGATCGTCGACGGCCTGCGCTTCAAGCCGCACCCCACGCACTTCACCATTAGCCAGGCGATCGCGGTCATCCAGGAGCTCAAGCCGCGCAAGGCGCTGTTGACCCATCTCACCCACGACGTAGAGTTCAGCTCCACGACCGCCAGCCTGCCGCCAGACATCGGCCTCGCCTACGACGGTCTCGTGATCGATCTGCCCTGATCCCCGCCGCCGACCCCTGAACCGCGCGACCGGCCGCCTGCTGGTTCGTCTTCTCTGTGGAGCGCTCAGCGCGCATGCAACTGGGGTTGCCGAAGAAGGACCGGTTGCCGGAGAGAACGTTCGTCTTCTCTGTGGAGCGCTAAGCGCGCATGCAACCGATTGTAGAATGGGTGTTCTACAGACGCGGCCGAGGAAGCCGCGGTAGCATGGCCGCTGCCGGCCTGATGGCGGCAAGGTGGACGGACTTCAAGAGCATGAAGTGGCCAGATGGACTTTTCGCCCGTGTGCTCCTCGTCGTAGCCGGGGCAACCGTGTTCTCAGCCGTACTGATCGCCCTCGGCAGCGCCTGATAAGCCCTGTCAGCCGAGCAGCCCCCGTTCGTTGGACAGCCCCGGTCAGGCCAACGGCCCTTCTCAGCCCCATGACCCCCGGTCGGCCCGATGACCCCCGGTCGGCCCGAAGACAAGAGGGCGATGGGGCTGATCGCTCAACGGGGCGTGGGGGCATTGCGCGCACCCTATTCGTTCGGTGGCCTGCGCCGAAGTCGCGCACCCCAGATGAAGACCGCCAGACAGAAGATCCCCGTCGCGATGCTGAGCGCCAGGCCAAGGCGCCAGGAGAGCGGGTCGAACACCATGACGACGTCGTGCTCGCCGGGCGGTAAGCCGACGCCGCGGCCGAGGAAGTTCGCGATGTAGACGGGCGCCTCGCGTCCGTCTACGTAAGCTCGCCAGCCCCGGTGGTAGGCGTCGCTCAATACCAGCACACCAGGGCCGGTGGCGTGCATCTCCAGGCGCGTTGGGGAGCGATCGACGACTGGCACGGCGGTTGGGGACGGAAGCGCGCCTGGTCCCTGGTCAGGCTCCTGCGTCGCGGCGACCGGCACGTCGTCGAACGGCCCCTCCTCCAGCACCGCCTGGCGACGCGGCTCGAATGGCCGCAGCGCCATCCGCGCGATCGCCGTCTCGGACTGCCGTGTCGGACGGACCAGCGCCTCCGGCACCACGAACGCGCGTGGATAGGCCGCCAGGTTGCGATAGACGGTCGCGTAGTCATCGCGGTAGACCTGCTCGTACTTGGTCTTGTCCTCTTCGAACAGCGAGCGCACGCGCCCGTCCGGCGAGACCAGGCCGAGCCCCAAGAGCCAGAGATACCCCTCCCGCACGACGACGCGGACCGAGATGTCGCGCACGCGGAACGGAGTGGCAATCGTGGATCGCGCCTCGTAGATGTTCGAGGTGAACGCCAGGCCGCTTGGCGTGCTGTCCTGCCGGGTCGCGCCGACAAAGGCGCGCTCGTGAGCGGCCAGCGGCCGAACGTCCAGGCGGTCGATGGCATGCTCCGACGTCTCGACGCCAGCTCGCAGGGGGATGGTCGTCTGCTCGCCGTTCTCGCCAGTCAGGGTGATCTCCGCAACCGTCTCGCCCTGGGGCACGGTCACGGCGTTCGCCAGCGCGCTCAGGATGCGTACTTCGGAGGTCAGGAACGGCTCGACACGATAGGTCTCGCGCCCGGTCGGATTGCCAGCTCCGCCGCTCAGCAGCAGCTCGAACGGCCGGTACGCCGTGCCGTCGACGAGCGCCACGTCCCAGTGGCGCGTCTGGCCGACGAAGTACCTCCCGCCCCACAGGTCGAGCAGCACGTTTGCCTGCCGATCGACGCTGTTGGCGTACTCCCAGTGCCGCTGACTCTCCAGCGAGCTGTAGCCCCATAGCTCCCAGACCCTGGCCGTCGCCAGGCGGTTCGGCTCGAGCGCCGAGAGGGCCGGCTCCACCCACACCCGCTCGCCCGGCGGCAGGCTCGCGAGGAAGCTGCCCACGGGCGGCAGGCGCGAGATGTCCTGCAGGGACGCCTTTGGATGGTAGTCCAGGCCGAAGACCACGAGGTCCACCGCGAGCAGCGTGGCCAGTCCCAGCCCGGCCAGTCGACTCCAGCGCACCCGGAACGCCGCCACGAGCAGGAGCGCCGCGGACAGCACGAGCAGCGCCAGGCTGAACGCCGTCTTGGGGTTCGTCAGGCTCAGGCTGTAGAGCAGCCCCTGGTAGACCTGGTACGGCTCCATGTCCGGGTTCTCGTGCCGTAGCGACAGGTAGTGCAGCAGGGCCATCTGCTGCCCCCAGCCGGCATCCGCGAGGTAGCTGTCACGCAGCTGCAGGCCGCGCTGGACCAGCCTGGCCGTTCCCACAAGCGTGGCGACGCCCACCGCCCCGAACGCCAGGCGCGAC
>JADZDV010000533.1 GCA_020850915.1 Chloroflexota bacterium
ACGGTCACTAGATCAGGGTGCACCGCCTGGGCAACTGGGAGCTGCTGCTCGATCGCTTGCGCCGCGGTCGAGCCGGAGACAGCCAGGTTGACCAGCCGTGAGCCCCGTGGGAGACGTGCGTGCAGCAATGGGACCCAGCCATCGCGCTCGGGGTCGTTGGCGCCGACGCCAACGCCATCCGATGCGCCGATGGCGACGTAGACCAGAGGTTGGGGGGAAAGACCAAACGAGGCCGACCAGGGCCCCGAACAGCCGACGAGCGTGAGCAGCACCCCGAGCAGGGCAGCCAGACGGAACAGCACCATCCGCGAGGAGAGAGGGAACACCGGCGACTCGACAGAAAGTATACGGGATTCGGACGGGCGGACGGGCTCGCGCCGAGCGACTCGACGCGGGCGCCGAGCCGACTCGACTGCGCCGGTCAGCCGGAATGAGCCGCTGCCGGTATCCCAACGCTGCTCGTGTTCTGCGTCAGTCAGTCGTGCTGGTTACGGCGCTCGCCGCGGCGGGCCTGGCGGCACTGGCGCCGCTCGCGGCCCCGGCGAACAGCCGCGTGTTGCTGCCGGTGGCGAAGTTGTCTCTGATGGATGGGCTCTCCCAGGCCGATCGCCAGAATGTGGCCGTCGCGGAGGAGAGCATTCGCCTGGGCGATGACCCGGCGTTCAGACTCTCCGACAGCCGGAGGTTTGGCGTCTACGTCTCCAATCCGCGAGCGCTTGCCGGGATCTTCGACGTCGTGACCGCGGCCTACTCGACGACGGGCGTCGGCGTCACGCCAGAGCTCGAAGTGCGAAGCTCCGTGGATTCCAGCGTCTGGAGCGAGTGGGTCGCGGCGGCGCCGGGCCAGCCGGTGAGCGTCGCGCCGGGCCGCGTGGTCCAGTACCGAGTCACCCTCACCGGAGACGAGGATGCTCCTGGCGGCGAGCTTCGCGATCTTCAGCTCGACCTCCTGGCCAGCGGCGCCGATGCGTCGCCATCGCCGAAGAACAACCCCACCGCGCGGGTCTTTGGGACTCGCGAGGGGCTGGTCGGCCGGAAGACAGCCAACGGCCACACGATAGTGGAGAAGGACCGCTTCGTCGCATTGCCTTCCAGGCGGGCGCTGAACCCGCTGGACAAGACGGACTATCAGGTCAAAGTGACCTACAGAGGCAAGTCCGTCGTTCTCCCGGTCTGGGACGTGGGCCCCTGGAACACGCGCGACAACTACTGGGACGACAGGCGAGAGACCTGGGCCGACCTGGCACGCTTCCTTCCCCAGGCGCATGCGGCCTGGAAGAACGATTACAACGATGGCCGCGACCAGTTCGGTCGCTGGGTCACCGTTCCCGCGTCGATTGATATCGCCGATGGCGCGTTCATCGACGATCTCGGCATGCGCAACAGCGACTGGGTGGACGTCACGTTCCTCTGGGTTGACGCTGACTCGCCTTCCCGGCCGGAGTACCCGCCGGTGCTGGGTCTGAAGCCTGAGCCAAAGCCGGCCGGTCCGCCGCCTGACGGGATGGTCTGGTACTTCGCGGAGGGCAGCACGGTGACGCCGTTCCAGACCTGGTTTCACATCTGGAACCCCAATCCCGAGCCCGCCAAGGCGACGTTCACCCTGATGATGAGCGATGGCAGCACCGCCACGAGCGAGGTGATCCTGGAGGCCCAGGCAAGGACCTCGGTGGATGCGAAGTCGATCGCTCCCAATGCGGAGTTCAGCACGCGGGTGGACGCGACCAGGCCGGTCATGATCGAGCGAGCGGAGTTCTTTCGCCGCGACGGCCATGCTTCGGTCGGGACGACCTCGCCGGCGACGACCTGGTACCTGGCCGACGGCTCGAGCCAGGAGCCGTACGAGACCTGGCTGCTGATCCAGAACCCGGGCGCCTCGCCCGCGAAGGTGACGCTCGCCTTCATGCGAGACAACGGCGAGCAGGTTGTCAAGGAGGTGCGTCTCGATCCGACTGCGCGGAAGAGCCTCTTCGCGAACGAGCTGATCCCGGACAGCACGTTTGCGACGAAGGTGGTGAGCGATCAGCCGATCGTGGTGGAGCGTACCGTCTTCCTGACCAATGGCGGCGGCGACAACGTCATGGCGGCGCCGAGCCTCTCCAGAGACTGGTACTTCGCGGAGGGCTCTACCGCGGACGGACAGGACTGCTGGATCACGCTTGCAAACCCCGGACGGAGCACGGCGAAAGCCACGTTGCGCTACCTCAAGGAGGACGGCTCCACGTTGAAGCAGACGCTGAAGGTCGGGCCGACGTCCCGCCAGGCGATCCGAGTCCGCGACCAGTTGCCTGACGCGCGGTTCGGCGTGGCGATCGAATCTGACCAGCCGATCGTCGCCGAGCGCGCGATCTATTTTGGCGGCGACGGCAACGGCAATGGCACGGGGGCGCACGCCTCCCTGGGCGCGACGGACCTCTCGAAGAGCTGGTACCTGCCGGAAGGCTCCACTCAGTCGCCGTTCCAGACGCTGCTGATGGTCGCCAATCCCAGCTCGCATGACGCCCGCCTGCGCATCCAGGTCGCTCGCAAAGGCGGAGACGTGGCCACCCGCGAAGTCGATCTCGGCGCGACTACACGACTGACGCTCAACCTCGCCGACATGGCGCCCGACGCCGCGGTGTCCACGGTCGTAACGGCCGACCGGGGTGTGGTGGTCGAGCGGACGATGTACTTCAACGATGGAACTGGCGGAACGAACACCCTCGGCATCCCGCGCTAGACCGCGCCACGGTCTGGCTGGGTCGCGATCGGCCGGCATCGCGCTATCGCGGGATGCCGGCTGACTCCAGCAGCAGGACGGTCGTCGTCTCGGGTAACGAGCTCCGGGTCACGGTCAACCGCTGGACCGTCTTGATCTCTTCCAAGCCCATCTCGCGGCGAAAGCGATCGACGGGCTCCAGTTTGATTGGGAGTCCCGAGAGGCCGTAGTGCATCGGGACGATCAGCTTCGGCTCGAGCTGGCTGGCGATCTCGGCCGCCTCCGCTGGGGAGACGGTGCAGACACCGCCAACGGGCAGCAGCAAGACGTCCGGGTCCTTGAGCGCGTCGATCTGATCCGGATTCAGTGTCTTGCCGACATCGCCCAGGTGGCACACCGTCAGGTCGTCAAGCTCGAAGCGGTAGGCGGTGTTCTTCGTGCGCTCGGCCCCGCCTCGCTCGCCCGGCGTCGCCACGCCGGTGATCGAGGCCCCGCCGATCTCATACTCGCCGGGGCCGCGGACGACCCGCGCGTCTCCTGGCAACGTTAGGACTGACGAATGGTTCGGGCTGTCGTGCGAGACTGTCACGATGCTGGCAGTCAGCCGGTTCAGGTTGAAGCCGAGCGAGCGGTCGAACGGGTCGGTGATGATGCTGACATCCCGACCCCGTAGTCGAAAACAGGAGTGACCATACCAGGTGATATCCACGTGATCCTTCCGTACGTCCGTGACGTACATCGTAACAACGAGAAAAGCTAGCCCGCCAGACGTCTCGGGGAGTAGAATCCGAAATTCCGCCAGTCATGGCTATTGTCCAGAGGCTCACGCACATGCTTCGACTACGCGCTCTGCTCACTGTCGCCTTCGTCCTAGCGGTGCTTCTGAGCCCCGCGCCGATGGCGCGTCCGGTCTTCGCAGCCACTGACACGCCGCGCAACGTCGCCCAGCAGCCTGCGCCGACGACTGACCAGTCGGCGGACTCCCAGGGCCGCGCCCAGACGCTCGCGATACTCCGCCAGGCGTACGACCTTCTGATGGACCGCTTCGTCCATGCTCCGGACCCGGCGGAGCTCCTGACGGCGGCCTGGGGTGGGATCACGCGCGAGCTGATCGGCGACGGGATGAACCTCAAAGACGCCTCCCTGCCGCCGCTGCCCGCGAATCGGGAGCAGGCGTGGACCGTCTTCCGCGATCGGCTGGCGAAGTTGATGGCGGACGAAGACCCGCCGGCGGAGATCGACTTGAAGGCGCCCGGCATCGTTGCGATGACGCGCTCCCTCGAGGACGGACACACCGCCTTTCTCACTGCGAAGGTGTACAAGGAGTTCCTGAACTACCTCCGCGGCGACTCCCGCTACGAGGGCATCGGCATTCGGCCGCGCCGGCCTGGGGTGACGGTCAGCGAGGTCTTCCCGGGTAGCCCCGCGGAGAAGGCTGGCTTGCAGGTTGGCGACCAGATCATCGCCGTCAACGGCGAATCGACCGAGAACCGCTCTCTGGAGGATGTTGCCACCCTGATCCGTGGCCCAGAAGGCACGCCCGTCAACCTCGTGATCCTGCGTTCCAGGACCAACGAGACCCTCAACATCCAGGTCGTGCGCGCGCGGATCAAGATCGAGTTCGTCACCACCCAGATGATCCAGGGAGACATCGCGTACATTCGACTGCTTGGCTTCCCCGATCCAAGTGTCGCGGACCGGATCGAGGCGTTCATGGGGCAGCTACAGTCGAACGGCGCCAAGGCGCTGATCGTGGACCTCCGCGGGAACGCCGGCGGCCGAGTGGACGTGGGCGTGCGACTGCTGAACCGGTTCATCTCGAGCGGGCCGCTCTTCCAGTTCGTGGATCGCTCGGGCACGAATCGGATGTTCACGGCCAGTGGGCCGGCCTGGTCGCACCCTCTGCCGATGGCCGTGCTGATCGACGGCGGCACGGCGTCGATGGGCGAGATCTTTGCCGAGGCGATGAAGGAGCGAGGCCTCGCGCGGATCGTTGGCCAGCGCTCATCTGGCAACGTGGCAGCGGCTCAGGTGTTCGCCCTGACCGACGGTTCGGCGGTGCAGGTCACGATTCTGGAGATTCTTAGCGGTACCGGCGTCGTGCTCAATAAGATCGGCGTGGCGCCGGACGACGTGATGGAGACCTCGCTGGCGGACGCCGAGAGAGGGCGCGACGTTCCCCTGGAGCACAGCGTGCTCTACCTGAGAGAGCAGATCGCCAGGGCTCAGTGAGCGCTTCTAGCTCGCGAGGTCGCGCCACGACCGTCACTGGACCAAAGCCACGGTGAAACCCGCGGACGCTGCTGGCATGACCATGTGGCTCCCACCGCGGCTCTGGTCTAGCTCGATGTAGCGATGGCACGCGGGACAGTTGAGAGGCGTGGCTGGCGCCGGGTCGGAGGGGCCGTTCCGACTTTTCGTCTGCCATCGCCTGGCATCCTCGAGGGACGTTGGCTGCCGGCGAGCGCGCTTCAGCGCCAACGCGTCTGGCGTCGTGTTCGTCGCGCGGCGGTCGTCCGACGTCCGTTCGTCCTGCTGGCCGCGGCTCTGCCCGACGCGCTCGCCATCGTGTTCCTGCTGGCGCAGGTGCTCTACGTCTTTCGCGACGCCTGGCAGTCCGGACTGGTGTTCCACGAAGAGGACACCAGCACGATGTTCTACCCAGTTTTCGCGGCGTTCACCGACGCATTGGAGCGCGGTTCTCTCCTTCTCTGGACGACGGATCTCTTCAGCGGCTTTCCTTTGCTGGCAGAGGGCCAGACCGGCGTCCTGTATCCGCCGAACCACCTCTTCGCCAACCTGTTCGGCGCGCGAGACGGCTTTGTCTGGCTGCGCGTGTTCCACTTTGGCGTCGCGTCCATCGGCGCCTATCTGTTTGGTCGTAGTATGCGGCTGTCGCCTGGCGCCGCGGCGGTCGGCGCCACATCGTTCGGACTCGGCAGCTTTCTCGTCGGCCAGATGCAGCACGGGAGTGTCCTGGCGAGCGCTGCCTGGCTGCCGCTGGTGCTGGCGCTCACCGAGTGGGGTGTTCGGGCGCGAGGCCTGGCGCAGCAGCGGCTGCTCGTGCTGACCGGCCTGGTGCTGGGCATGTCGGCGCTGGGCGTCCACATCCAGACAGTCGTGTTGAGCGCCGGCTGCTTCGTTGGCTGGGTCGTGTTCCGCGCACTCATTCCCTGCGCCCAGCCGCGACCGACGCGCTCCGCGGAGCGCGTCGTGCTGGCTCGTTCCCGGGCCCGCGCCTGGCTGCCGCGTCGGAACCAGGCGGTACGCGCGAGCCAGCGCCTCGGTCTGGCCTGGACGTTCCGCGTGCCGGCGCTTCGCTTCTTCTGGCTGGTTGACGTTCGCGCGGTGATTGGCAGGGCGTGCCGGGCGATCTTGCGCGCCATCACGCGGCTTGCCCGCGTGGCCTGGGCGCTCGTCGTCATCCCTGTACTCGCCGTGGCCATCGCCGCGCCCCAGCTGCTGCCGCTCCTGGAGCTGAGCGGCTTCTCGCTTCGCGCAGGTGGCTGGAGCTACCAGGCGGCGACCGACTACTCCCTGCCGGTCCCGAATCTGATCACTCTCGTCTTTCCGTTCTTCTTCCGGGACGAGCACGGGCTCGCCTGGTCTCTCTGGCAGCCATGGGAGGTGACCTACTACGCCGGGATCGTCTCACTGGCACTCGTCGTGCTGGCGGTGCTGCTGGGCCGGCGGCGGGAGCTGTTCTTCTTCGTCCCGGTGGTCGCCGTCTCCACCCTGCTGGCGCTTGGGGACTACTCACCAATCAATCTCTACGCCGAGCTCTGGGCGCTGCCGGTCATGAACCTCCAGCGGGCTCCGGCGCGATTCAGTCTGCTGGGCACGCTGGCGCTGGCCATGATGGCAGCGCTGGGGGCTCAGGCGCTCTGGGACCGGCTCCCCCCGCGCGTCGCGGGGCGGCCTGGCTCCGCGCGCCTGCTGGTTGTCTGGCAGGGACTGGTCATCTCATTCGTTGTCGTCGCGATCGGCACGATGATCTCCTGGCGGACCTGGCTCGCCGCGCACCCGCTGGACGCCCTGGCGTACATCAACCAGGTATATCTCGGGCTGCGGCGCGACCCGGGCGTGGTGGACAGTGCCCAGAGGGTGTACAGCGGTCTCTGGAGCGCGCTCGATCCATCGGCCTGGCACACCGCGCTGCCGCTGCTCTTGCTGTGCGCGGCCTTTCTGCTGACCGCTGCGTGGAATGAGATGCGCCGTCTGCGCCTGGTCTGGGCCAGCCTCCTGGTCCTGCTCGTCGCCGTCGATCTAACGACGTTCGCGCACGACTACCATCCGACTCGCCAGATCGACGACATCGCCGACGTGGGCCCGGTTGGACGGTACCTGGCGACGCAGACGCGGCTGGCTGGCGAGGACGTGGGAAAAGACGTGCGGGTGCTGACGGACCCGAACGTCGAGCGCCCCAAGGCGAACGAGCTGCTGCCGTGGAGCGTCGCCGAAGTGCGTGCCTACGATCCGCTGGAGCTGTCGCGGCATCGGGCCTTTGTCGGCTCCGCGACCTACGTCAACAACTGGCTGCTGGACCTGCTGCGGGTTCGGTTCCTCGTGCAGCCGTCAAGCGGGCCGGGACTACCGTCGTTCCGTCAGGTGGCATTCCATCCCCAGCATCCGCTTGTGAGCGGCACGGCCTTCAATCCAACGGGAGCGGAGACCTGGTCGATCGGTGGCGATGTGGCTGATGAGCTGCGTGTGGTGACAGCGCTGGAAGACGGGTTCTCGCTCACCGATGGCGAGGTTGTCGGCGAGTGGACGGTGGTGGCCCGCGACGGGACTGAGGTCGTCCTGCCGATGCGCGCCGGCGAGCAGGTCTCCGATTGGACCTATGACGATCCGGTCTACGCGACCCGCCCGGCCCACCATCGCGCGACGGTGGCGTTTGCCTTTGACCTGCCCGCCCCGAATGGCGCCGGCGCAC
>JADZDV010000534.1 GCA_020850915.1 Chloroflexota bacterium
AGATGAATCAGCAGCTCATCTCAGAGCTGAGCCCGGACGACGAGCTGCTTGGAACGACGAAATGGCCACACGCCCGTCGCCTGCTGGCCCAGGAGATCGCCCGCGCACGCCGCTACAGCTTCCCGGTCGCCCTGGTCATCCTGGCGATCGCGGACTGGGACGACGTCGTGGAGCGGCGTGGCCGAGCAGAGATGCTCCAGGTGCTGCAGCTCATCGGTCGCCGGCTGCGGAGCACGCTGCGTGAGCAGGATACCTGCACGTACGTGGGCCACGGCCGATTCGCGCTCCTGCTCACCCAGACTGGCCTGGAGGGCGCACACATCGTGGCCGAGCGGGCGCGTGGGCAGTTGCTGGCAGAGACACGGCTGACCCTCCGCGCGGGGATCGCCGAGTTCCCGAACGACGCGGTGACCGACGAGACGCTTGTCAGCGAAGCCGAAGCGGCGCTGACGGTCGCCGAATCGACCGGCTCGCCGGTGATGAGCCGGCTGCTCCTCAGCGAGGCCTGAGCGGCCGACTATCTGGACCATTGGAAGAGAGGAGCGAGGGCATGCTGTTGACCACATCCGCTCCCGGAACCGTGCCCAGCACGCCGCCGGAGCCGGCAGCGGCTGGGCCGGAACGATACCCCGAGCTCGGCCGAATCCTGGTGATCATTCCGTGCTACCGTGAAGCGGAGAATGTTGGCGGCGTGATCAGCCAGCTACGCTCGTGCATCGAGGCCGACGTCCTGGTAATCGACGACCACTCCCCGGACAACACGGGCGAAGTGGCGCGGGAAGCGGGCGCAACGGTCGTACGCCACCCGATCAACCTGGGCTACGGCGCGGCCGTCCAGACCGGGTTCAAGTTCGCCGCGAGCCACCGCTACGACATCGTGGTGCAGATGGACGGGGACGGCCAGCATGATCCTACCTGTGTGTCGGACCTGCTGGATGCGGTGCGGGACGGCGACGCGGACGTGGTCATCGGGTCACGCTTTCTGGGGCGGGCGGAGTACCGCGTCCCAACGCTGCGTCGGCTGGGCATGCTGGTCTTCGGTTTCGTGGCCTCGGCGGCCATCGGGCGGCGGGTCTCAGACCCGACGTCGGGGTTTCAGGCGCTCCGCAAGGACGTGGTCGACTTCTTCGCCACCGATGTCTATCCGCACGACTATCCGGACGCGGATGTCATCATCATGCTCCACCGTGCCGGCTTCAAGACGGCCGAAGTGCCCGTGAGGATGTTCGCCAATCCGACCAACACGTCAATGCACTCTGGGCTGATCAAGCCGCTGTACTACGTCTTCAAGATGGCGCTGTCGATCCTCGTGACGCTGCTGCGCCAGAAGCGATCCCCGGGAGGTCGGCCGTGAGTCCCAGACAACAGGCGTTCGCGGTCATCGCGGCCATTGGACTGTTCCTGCTCATCGTCGATCTCGTGCGTCGGCGGAAGCTGCGCGAGGAGTACGCCTGGCTGTGGCTGCTCATGGGCGTGGCCATCCTGCTGCCGACGGTTTTCTACGACGCCCTGGTCTGGCTCAGCCAGCTCATCGGCGCGGTGGTGGTCACCACGACGCTGTTCATCCTGGCACTGCTGTTCGTCATTCTGATCTGCATTCAATTCTCCGTCCGCATCTCGCGTTTGACCACCCAGGTCAAGGACCTGGCCCAAGAGGTGGCGTTGCTCCGCGCGCGGGAGGCGGCAGACGCCGACCTGATGCCGCGCTCCCGTCCTCCAGCGACCATCACGCCAGCAGGACCGACCACGATCGCGGGCGCGCTGCGACCCGAAACGGCGCGATGACCGCGAATCCGCCCCCACGGTGGTCACTAGCGCAGCTTCTCATCCAGAGCGCCCTCGGCCTGGCGTTGCTCATGGCCTGGGTCATCTGGTTCGACGGCGCGGCCGCGCTTGACGGCCTCCGAGAGGCGCCGGCGAGCGCGGTGATGGCCATGGTCACCTTCACGCTGCTCGGCTATCTGGCGCGCGCTGCGCGCTGGTCCGCGTTGATCGTCACGGACCGTGCGCCTTCGCGCCTGGCGATCCTGCGGCTCACAGTCGCCAGCGCATTCCTGAACTATCTGATCCCGCTGCGCGCGGGTGACGGCTTTCGCGCCGTGCGGTTGAATCGCCAGCACGGCGTGCCGTTCACGCAGGCGGCGGCGTCTGTCGTCGTGGACAAGCTGTTCGACATGGCGGGGCTACTCCTGCCGCTGGTGGCGGTTAGTATGGGCCTCTTCGGAGAGGCCGGCTTGCTGGGAACCGGCCTGCTCCTCGCCAGCAGCGCGGCGCTGGGACTGGTGTTGCTGCTCGCGGCGGCGCGCTGGGGCCTGGTCACTCGCATCACGCGCAGCCAGCCGTTCGCCCGGCTCGGTGTGACCGCTCGCGTCCTGAGACCGCTCGACTCCTACTTGCGTTCGCTAACCGGGGTCGGACCGCTCGTCGGCGCGACGGTCGGCACGCTGGCGATCATCCTGGCTGACTCGCTGGTGATGTACGCCGCGTTTGGTGCGTTCAGTCCCGGCGTCGACTTCCCACGGGTAGTCGTCGGGACGGCCCTCTTCGGCTTCACCTTCGTGCTCCCCGCGCCGCCTGGCTATCTCGGCCACACCGAGCTGATGGGGAACCTGATCTACGGCACGGCACTGTCCCTGCCGGCCGTGGCCGTGGGAACCGGCCTCGTTTTCTGGCACCTGGTCAACACTGTCACGATACTGGCAGCCGGCGGACTGGCGATGAGCCGGGAGGCGCTCGGCCTGCGCTGGCCCGGCGGCGCATTCTCGCGTGACGACCGCCCGGCCGCCTGTGATGGGGGGAGCATCCGATGATCGAAGCCCCGGCCAGACCTCGCCTGGGGGTCCATCCACCCGCCGAGGAGCGCGCGCCCGAGCGCCTGCGCGCGACGTTCTTCGAAGCGCCGCTCCCCGTCCTGTCGGACCGACGGATCGGGGTGCTGCTGTTCGTGGGCTTTCTGTTGCTGTACCTCGTGGTGGCGGCATACCTGGTGCTGGGGCTCGGCTTCACCTATGCCGACGCCTTCTCGCGGACCGCCAAGGCGTTCATCGCGATCAACGCGCGCCGTCCAGCGCTCGCGGACATCGGCTTCATCTGGCCACCGCTCGACACGATGACGATCTACCCGTTCGCGATGATCAAGCCGTTGGCGATGGC
>JADZDV010000535.1 GCA_020850915.1 Chloroflexota bacterium
CTGGGGAAGGCCAGCGTGAGGTGCTGAGCCTGGACGTGGGCTCCAGGGAGGATGGGGCGTCTCACCACCCCGTCCCCGCGGGGAGATCATCACCGCAATCCCGCTCGGCCTCGACACTGGGTGCAGATCGTTGGGAAGCTGCTCCGCTGCAGGTCCACCGCCCGCACCGAGGCGTCTCGGCCGCGCACGCTGACGGCTCCCTCCAGCGGTCCGACCGGGACGACCTGGACCCAGATTGGCCCGGGCCGCAGGGCGATTGGCTGGGCGGTCGGGTCGAGCCACTGGGTCGGGTTGCCAAGCGACGGCCGTAGCCAGGCGCCCTCAGTGGCCAGTCCCTCCTGGAAGTAGATCGCCTTCCCCACACCGGTGACCGTCATGTCCAGGTAACCCTCGGTGAAGTCCACCTGCCAGGTCGGGACGAACTGGATGATGACGGTGTGGGCGGTGAGCTGGCCGCCGGTGTAGGCGTCCACGTGCGGGGCGCCATCCTGCGAGCGCGCGTACCGGCGGCGCGAGCGATCGTAGGTCCAGTTCACCTGGTGGCCGCCCCGCGGGTAGACGATATCGATCTGGCGCGCGCTGTTCCCGTTCAACACGCGCGGCGAGGGCAGCTTCCAGAAACCGGCCATGGAGCCAGGCCACTCCAGCCCCTCGTCGGTCAGCACCTGTCGGGCCAGGGCCGGGTCAGCATACGCGTTGAACGGCGGTCGGCGGTCGTTCGAGCGGACAAAGCCGGGATCGCCGCGGTGCTCGTCCAGGTCGCGCACGCCGGTGTTCTGGATCGCCCCGTACCCCTCGTCGCTCGCCATGATGTGGAGCAACGGCGCGTTGTACTCCGCCGCCCAGTAGACGTAGTAGTGGCGCGCGCTCCGCACCGGGCCGACCAGCCCCGGATCGCGGCTGGCGAAGATGGCCAGGACGCGGGTGATGCCACCCTCGGCCAGCGCTTCGTACACCACGTCCGCCGCTTCCAGGCCACGCTGGGGGCGCGCGGCGGTGAAGTTGTCCACCATCACGGCGAGCGGGAAGACGGGCGTTGGAGAGGGTGTCGGAGAGGGCGTCGGTTTCGGAGGCGCGGCCTCAGCGGTCGACTCGCCCGTCGCAACGGCGGTGGGAGACTCGGTGGCAACGGGGCTACCGGTGGGCGCGGGCGCCGCCGCGGTCGGCGAAGGCTGGGTGGCCGCGGGCTTGGAGCCCGGGATCGTGACAACGTCCTGGGCGCTCAAATTGGCAGCGCCCGCCAGGAGTAATGCGAACCCCAGGCCCCATGCCGTGAGCGCAACCGCCCGCCACCGTCTCTTCAGCAGACCTGGTATCGCCATGCGGGCGCCAGTATAGGGACTGATGCCCGCCGCGCATAGAGGCTGGCACGGCTTTGTGATGGGTATGTACGGCGTCCCGCTCAGGTGTCACAGGGCGTTGGACGTGTGGGCAGACTTCGTGAGTGGCATCCAGGCAAACTGAGCCACCATGCCCGCTAGACTCGCGGCAGCGCTCAACGATAGCCGATGCTCGCCCTCAGGCGGCTGTCCGTCGCAGCACGACTCACGCGGCCTCCCCTCGCCGGCGCGTAAGGAAGACCAGGCCGTGGAAGAGGTACAGCAGTCCCAGGACCCGGGCGTAGCTGCCCAGCCCAACCCAGATGTAGGCGCTGCTGCAGAGCACGGCCGCCGATTGCAGCCAGAGCTGGAGCGCAAAGACGTCCCGCCGGCGGAAGAGGACCGCCAGCCCGCCCAGGATCAGCGCCACGCTGGCGACGACGATCGCCAGCTCAGACCAGGGACTGTCCGGTATCGGCATTTCGACCAGCGGCGGGCGCAGGTCGAGCAGCACCCCGGCGCGGTAGATGGCGCCGCTGAGCGGCAGATCGAAGCTACGCGGCGTCCGGTCGGCAGTGAGCCCACCGAAGCGCGCCCAGACGTAGACGTTCCAGCCGATGGGAACGACGAGCGGCGCGGCGTAGCTGGCCGCCTGCCGCCAGGCGCGCCGGACAGCCGCGTGCAGGGCAAAGCCGAGCGGGACCAGCACAGAGACCTCTCGCGCCAGCGCTCCAACGGCCAGCACGGCGCCCGCCGCGCCATGGCGCCGGCGCAGGAACAGCGCCACGCCGGCCGCGACCAGGGCAAAGGCCAGCGGCTCGGAGAGATCGGCGATGAGTCCCAGGATGATGGCGGGGCTGAAGGCGTAGCCGAGCGCCAGCCAGCGAGTGCTGCCGACGGAGCGCAGGACGTCCACCGCGGCGATCGTCCCGGCGATGGCGGCCAGCAGGCTCACCGCGAGCATGGCCCAGGGCAGGAGCTCCGGCCGCCCGAGCGCCGCTGACCAGGAGACCGCGGGATACAGGATGCGCGCGTAGCGGTACGCCGGGTGATCGAGGAAGCTCTCCGGGTGCGGGTCGCGCAGCAGGGGGTCGTGGGCGAGGTAGAAGAAGAACCGCCCGTCGTAGCCGAGACCCGGCTCGACGAGGGTGTCTGCTCGCCAGAACTGCTCCCCGCCGGACTGGCTGCCCAGATGCAACAGACCGGTCGGGTTGAACTGGTAGCTTCCGAGCGCGACGTAGAGCAGCGCCGCGTAGCCCGCCAGTGCGGCGAGCGTCGGTCCCGCCGCCATGCGCAGCAGGCCGCGCCGTCCGGCCCCGCGACGACCGTGCGAGCGTGCCAACCGGCGCGCGTGGTAGCGCCCGGGTCCAACCTGCTGATCCGCTCGGTCCTTCAGCAGTACGCTCATGCTGCCTGCCATAACGCGGAGGAGCGCGTCTTGGGGATGTGTCGCCAGGACGCCGAGGGTCGCTGTCACCAGGGAAGGCGTCGCCGGTGCGAGCGTCGCCGGTGCGGGCGTCGCTGGGTGTGAGTCCCCCCCGGCGGTCGCCACGCGTTTCTCGGAGGGTGCAGGCGATCACCGCGCCCACCGCGCTGCCCCGGCGCGCCGTCCGGATCGGCCTCGGCATGGACAGCCTCTGGCTGCTCCTGGCGCTCGTCGGGCCGTTCATCCTGGCGGCGGGTCTCACCGCGCCCGTCTACGACACCTGGTGGTCGCTGAAGCTCGGCCAGCTCAGCGTGCAGGCCGGCCGCCCGGTCACGGACGTCGTGCTGGGTCACGCCCCGACGAGCGGAGCCGCGGCGAACGGCCAGTGGCTGGCTCAGGTCGCGCTCTACGTGGCGTTCAGCGCGGGCGGCGAGGTGGCGTTCCGGCTGCTCTCGGGTCTGTCGCTCTCGCTCAGCCTCACCTGCATCCTGGCGACGGCGCGGAGCCGCGGCGCCGGGCCACGAGCAGCGGCGCTGGGCCTCCTGGTCGCCGCCGGGCTGGCGATCGAGAACGTCGGCGCGCGCGCGCCGCTGCTGAC
>JADZDV010000536.1 GCA_020850915.1 Chloroflexota bacterium
ACGCGGATAGCCGTCGTCCACCAGGATCGTCTTGACGCGAGCTTCGCCCAGCAGTTGCCTCAGGTACGCCTCGAACGGCTGCGCAGCCCGCGCTTCCACGACGGCGCACTCCGTCGGCTCACAGGCGAGCAGGCCAGCTAGCTCCCCCAACGCGTGGCGGTAGAACAGGCTGCTCGGGGCATGCTCGCGGATGGTGGCGTCATCGTGGGCTTCGGTGAAGTATCGGGCGAACGGCGCGCTCGACACCGCGGAGGGCAGGAGCACCGGGTGCGCATGGCCGTCCACGAGCGGCAGGTCGTCGTACGGCGTGGCAGCCACGCTCACTCCCATACTGGCTCAGTAGCGGCGAAAGTAGATAGCCGTCTGCTCCTCCACAGAGAGCGGGCCGAGATCCTCCCACTCCGCCCTCTTGACTGCCAGGTACTCGCGCGCAAGCCCGGAGCCGAGCGCTTCGAGCAGGACGTCGTCGCGCTCCAGCTCTGCGATGGCGTCGCGGAGGGTCTCCGGGTACCGCCGGATGCCACGTCGTGTGCGCTCGTCATCCGTCAGATCGACCGGGTTCATCGCCAGCGGCTCGCCCGGATCAAGATCGCGCCGGATGCCGTCCAGCCCGGCCGCGATCACGGCGCCGAGAGCGAGGTACGGGTTGGCACTGCCATCGAGCGCCTTCAGCTCGACGTTGGTGCTGGCTTCCACTCGCCCGCGGAATGGCGACGCGACCCGCACCGCCGCTTCGCGGTTGTCCGGGCCCCAGCAGGTGAAGGCGGAGCTCCACATGTTGGGCGCCAGTCGCTGATATGAGTTGACACTCGGGCAGGTCACGGCGAGGAGGGCCGGTAGGTGCGCCAGGATGCCGGCCACGTAGCCGCGGCCCAGTTGCGAGAGCCCCAGCTCTCCCCGCGGGTCGTACATGGCGTTGCGATCGCCATTCCAGAGACTCAAGTGGACGTGGCAGCCGCTGCCCGCCTGGTTCGGGAACGGTTTCGGAGCGAAGGAGGCGATCAGACCGTGACGCAGCGCCACACCGCGAGCCGACTCCCGTACGGCCACCTGGCGGTCGGCCGCGGCGAGCGCGGTGCAGTGGTTGATGGACAGCTCCTGCTGGCCTGGACCCAGCTCCGGGTAGTACTGGCGCGGTTCGAGCCCCTGCCTGTCCAGAGCCTCCAGCAGCTCGCTAATGTACGGGCCGGCCCGGTCCATCCCGTCAGAGCTGAAGCAGAGACTGTCGTCCGCGGGTTCATAACCGGTCGCCGTCTGGCGCGCCAGATAGAACTCGTACTCAAAGCCCGCCTGCACCTCGAGGCCCTGCTCGGCCACGCGTGCCACCATCCGCTTGAGAAACGATCGCGGGCAGTTCTCCCACGGCGCGCCATCCAGCGTCTGCATGTCACACATGACCCGCGCTTCGCCTGGCGCGTAGGGCAGCGGGGTGTAGCTGTTGAGATCCGGCACCAGGCGCACTTCGCCCACCGGGCCGAGCGCCGTCCCCGGGGCGAGATGCTCCGTCAGGCAGAACGCCTGCATCGCAACGGTGAGGCCGATGCCAGAGTCGATACAGTCCGCCAGCGCGCTGGCGTGCGCCGCCTTGCCACGGACTACGTTGGCATTGTCGCAGTACAGGAACCGGACCGACCGGATGCCTTCGGCCTGAACGTGGAGCAGCACCTCGTCGCGGTTCACGACCCACCCTCCTCACATCGCGCTCGCTACAGCCCCGGCCAGTAGCGTGCCGTGACGCCACGGTTGTAGCAGAAGCGCGGCTGATAGAGGGCAGCCGAGCACTCCTAGCCCGGCAGCAGCAGCTCGTCGTCGGCCAGGCTCTGGCCGCGCGCTTGCTGGAAGCGCACCATCAGGTCCTGCACGGTGAGACTGCGACGCTCGGGATCGCGAAGGTCGAGGACGATCTCGCCGGCGTGCAGCATCAGGGTGCGCGTCCCGATTCGGAGCGCCTGTTGGAGATTGTGCGTGACCATCAGCGTCGTGAGCCGATGTTCGCCCACCAGCGAGGTCGTCAATCGCTCGACCTGGAGCGCCGCGGCCGGATCGAGGGCCGAGGTGTGCTCGTCCAGCAGCAGCACGCGCGGCTCGGAAACCGTCGCCATGAGCAGCGCGAGGGCCTGGCGTTGCCCGCCGGAGAGCGTGCCGGCCCGGGCTCGCAGACGCCCTTCGAGACCCAGTCCAAGCTGCTCGAGCCGCTCGGCGAACAGCTCCCTACGGGCGCGTGTGACGCCAGTCCTGAGCCCCCGTGTCCGGCCGCGTCGCAGCGCCAGGGCGAGGTTCTCTTCCACGGTCAGACTCGCCGCGCTCCCGTCAACGGGGTTCTGGAACACTCGACCGATGCTCGCGGCACGCCTGTGCTCGTCCTGGCGGGTGACGTCTAGACCGTCGATCTCGATCGTTCCGCTATCAGGCGGGTACACCCCGGCCAGACAGTTCAGCAGCGTGCTCTTGCCTGCGCCGTTCGAGCCGATCACCGTGAACAGCTCCCCCGGTCCGAGCTGGAAGCTGACGTCGTTCAACGCCCGCACCTCGTCAGCGCTGCCACGGTTGAAATGCTTGCCGAGCTTCGAGACGGCGATCACATGCTCTCCGCGGCGCGGACCCGCGGACCTGCTCGGAGCCGCGGGACACTGAGCGCGCAGACGACGATCGCCGCCGTGACCAGCTTCATGTCGGTCGGCCCCAGACCAGCCACCAGCGCGACCGCGACGACCAGGCGGTAAGCAACCGAGCCGATCACGACGCTGGTCGCGCTCCAACCCAGCGAGGCGCGCTGCATGAGCGACGTGCCGATGATGACCGATGCCAGGCCAGCCACGATCATTCCAAGCCCCAGCCCGACATCCGCGAAACCCTGGTACTGGGAGACCAGCGCGCCGCTGAGCGCGATCGCGCCGTTGGCGATCGCCAGACCGACTAGCTTCGTGTGGCGCGTGTCGATGCCCTGGGCGCGGGCCGCCCGCTCGTTGTCGCCGGTCGCTCGCAACGCCAGGCCGAGCTCGGTGCGCAGCAGCCAGACCGTTCCCACCGCGAGCATCACGGCGAGCAAGAAGAAGACCAGCAGTCCGGACACGTCGTTCGGGCTGACGTTCAGGGCCTCGGCCATGCCCACCGTGAGCGGGCGGAACGGCGTGAGGATGGTACCAACGCCGAGCAGCGGAAGATTCGCCCTGTCTCCCATGACTCGCAGGTTGACCGTCCAGAGGCCGATGCTGACCAGAATGCCTGCCAGCAGGCCATTGATGCCAAGTCGGGTGTTCAGCAGGCCCGTGACCAGCCCGGCGCAACAGCCTGCCGCTGCCGCCATGGGCAGGGTTGCCCAGGGCGCCCAGCCATGAGAGACCATCAGCACCGCCGCGACCGCCGCGCCGAGTGGAAAGCTGCCGTCCACGGTCAGGTCCGGGAACGACAGGACCCGGAAGGTGAGGTACACCCCTAGCGCCATACCGGCGAAACCGAGACCAAGCGTCAGCGCGCCAACCCAGAGAGCCATTGTGTCAGCTCCGCTCCCCCGGCGAGACGGCGAGCCGCGAGACCTCCGACTGCGGGGCCACTCGGCTCACTTGCGCACTGATTGTGACCGGCCGACTGTCCGCGGGCAAGCCGGGCTCCGGTGAGGCGTATACTGGTCTCGGCGTCCGCTAGCACGCTTGACGCTCGATCGTTTCGATATCAACCACCCACGAAGGAGGCCACAGAGACGTGGCGATACGGATCGCGCCTATTGACGATCAGGATGTCTCGCCGGAGGTGCAACGCTGGTTCGACGACGCCGCTCGCCGCGGCGCGCCGAACAGCAACCTGCTCCGCATTCTCGCTCGCTACCCGGACGGCCTGAAGGCGTTCTACGCCGGCTGGCAGGACGTGTTCTACCATGGCGAAGTCGATCACACCCTCAAAGAGATCATGCGCGTCCGGATGGCGCGCCTGCGCAACTGCGGCTATTGAAGCGGCGTGCGCTCCGCTGAGGCTCAGCGGACGGACGAGGCGCTGGCGAAGATCGAGGCGACCTGGGACATCGACGACCCGATCTTCACCCCGCGCGAGCGGGCCGCGCTGGAGATGGCGAGCCTGTTCACAGAAGACTACCGAGCGATCACCGATGAGCACCTTGAGCGCTGGAAAGAGCAGTTCACCGAGCGAGAGCTGATCGAGCTTGGCGCGTTCATGGCGCTGGCAGACGGCTTCGGCAAGCTGGTCGAAATGCTCGGCCTGGGACAGGCCGACCAGAACTGCGAATTCGAGGTGTGAGCTGCTCCTCCGGACGGCGCTCCAGCTCCAGGTCGTCATCCTGACGGCCGGCGCGATCGCGGGCTGGCTGGGCTGGAGCCTGTCCGGCGTCTCCCGGGGCCAGCCGATGATGCCCACCCTCACCGGTGGGCTGGTGCTCATGCTGGCGGGGACCGGCTTCTGGTGGCTGATGATGGCCTCGCCGCTCATGGTTCGACTCCCCTTCGACCACCGCCAATTCGCAAGGCCGGGCCGACCGGCTGCGCTCGTGCCAGCCTCCGCGCGCGCCCGGGGCGTCACGCCGACCTCCGTCGCGGCGCTCGCCGTTGCCGTGGGGATCACCCTCTGGGACATTCGTTCCGGCGGCGCGCCGTACGCCGTGATGTTCGTCGGCTGGCTCGGGGCGCTGGCGCTGCGCCAGGCCCAGCGCTACTTCAAGCTGGAAGACGACGAGCAGGCATCAGGCGTCCAGTACGTCCTGAACCCCGACGTCTGGCTGGTGCCCTGGGGCTGACCAGGCGCTCTTTCGCGCCAGACCAGCCGCGGTCACCATGCCGTTGGTCTGTCGATCCCGAGCAGCCGCGCGGCATTGCCGCCCGCGATCAACGCCTTGCCGTCGGCGTCCACCGACTCCAGGCTCTCGATCACCCCGACGGGGTCCGAGAGGCCCATCGAGTAGATGAAGGGTGAGTCTGTGCCCAGCAGGACGTGATCCGCGCCAAACGTCTGGACCAGGTACTCAAGGGCCGGCTTCGAGTGCGTGATGATGTCGAAGTAGACCCTGTCGGCGTAGCTGCTCGGTTCTCGCGCAATGGCGGCCTTCGGCTCGTCCAGCACCCGGTAGCCACGCTCCAGACGACCGTACTGGTAGGGATAGAAGCCGCCGGCGTGGCACGTCACGACGCGGACGTTTGGATAACGCTCGAAAATCCCGCCGAACACCAGCGACGCGATGGCGATCGTCGTGTCGGTCGGGTTGCCCACCAGGTTCATGAGCTGATACTTGCCAAGCCGCTCCTTTGGCGCCACCCGGTCCGGGTGGATCAGCCAGAAGCAGCCCAGCTCGTCGAGCTTGGCAAAGAACGGCTCGAGCGAGGGGTCGTCGAAGTTCTTGCCGGCGACGTTCGAGCCGGTCTCGACGCCGTACATCCCGAGCTGCTTGACCGCCCGCTCCAGTTCCCGCGCTGCCGCTGCCGGGTCCTGAAGCGGCACCGCCGCGAGCGGGTAGAACCGGCCGGGATGAGCCCTGGCCAGCGCCGCGAGTCCTTCGTTCTGGGCCTGGGCGAATTCCAGCGCCACCTTCGCCTCGATCCAGTAGAAGAAAGTCTGAGAGAGCTGGCACGCGGCCTGAGCGTCCACGCCCGCGCCCTCCATCTCCTCCAGCCGCGTGGCGACGTCCCAGCCACCGCGGTGGAAACGCGGGAGCGCCACGTCGGCGACCACCATCGTGTCGTACGCCGGCCCGTGCTCGAGGCGCGGCGCATATCTCCGGTCGATGCGCTGTAGCTGGCGCATCGTCTCCTCGGGCAAGAAGTGCGCGTGAATGTCGATGCGCAACGTTGCACCTCGCGGGTCAGTTCGACGGAACCGGCGAGCGCCAGCACGGCCGCCGGGAACGGATCAGGCGGAAAAACCGTGCCGGACGATCTCCAGAACCGTCGCTATGTCCTTGCCAGCCAGGCCCAGCCGCTCCAACGTTCGTCCCTCGGCCCGAAAGTCTCGCCCGGCAAGCGCCGAGGCGGTGCTGATCAGACCGTCGATGACCGGCGTCGGCACACTGGCAGCCCGGCCAAGCTCGCTCATCGGCACCAGGCCGCACGGCACGTCTTCAGCGACGTAATTGTGGCCGAGCGAGCGCGGAGTCGGTGTCCACTGGTAAGGTCCGCGTTCGACGTCGTTGGTCAGCCGGGCGAAGGTCTCGGACAGCGTCGCCTCACGAAAACCGTAGGTCCGATCGATCCAGTCGGGCACGCTGACCGCCGACACGCCGTACGCCCGGCCGACGGCAAGGCGCTCAGCGTCGGCAGCTCCGAGCAGACGGGCGACCGCCGGCGTGTAGCCTTCGGCGTAGAAACGGTACACCTGACCAGATTCGATCCGGCCGATGTTCGAGACGACATTCGCGACGTGGAGCATCGCGTTCATGTTCTGAAGGCCGGTGTACAGGGTGTTGGG
>JADZDV010000537.1 GCA_020850915.1 Chloroflexota bacterium
CATCACATGGTGCCAAGCCCCCGCCTCATCAATCAGCTGCTTCCGTGCCATGCAACCAGTCTCCGACGACCGCCCCGACGGGTCAAGTGCGTAGTGCGGGGGTCAGACACCACATCTTCCGTGCCATGCAACCAGTCTCCGACGACCACCCCGACAGGTCAAGTGCGTAGTGCGGGGGTCAGACACCGCATCTTCGCACTCCGCATCCATCCAACCATGAATATTGACCATCAGCTCATCAATTTTCATGGACACGAACCTGCGCGCTGCTACTCTCTCTCCCCATGAGCCTGACGCCACGAAACGCCCTCGGCGAGATCCAAGATGCCCTGGAGCGGAGCTCCGTCGTCGTCTTGGTCGGACCCCGCCAGTGCGGCAAGACGACGCTGGCGCGGCAGCTCGTCCCCGAGGACTCGGTCAACTACTTCGATCTCGAAGATCCAGTAAGTCTCGCGCGCCTCGCCGAGCCGATGACCGCGCTCCGGCCGCTCACGGGGCTCGTGGTCATCGACGAGGTGCAGCGTAGGCCCGATCTCTTCGTCGCGCTGCGCGTCCTGGCCGACCGGGCGAGCACTCCGGCGCGCTTCTTGATCCTCGGGAGCGCGTCCGGCGACCTCATGCGCCAGAGCTCGGAGAGCCTCGCGGGACGCATGGAGCGAATCGTCATCGGAGGCTTCTCGCTGCCCGAGTTGGGTGCCGACGCGGAGCGGACGCTGTGGCGCCGCGGCGCCTTTCCGCGCTCGTACCTGGCAGCGTCAGAACAAGCGAGCCTCGCGTGGCGAAAGAACTTCATCCAGACGCTCCTCGAACGCGACCTGCCCCAGTGGGGCGTGCGGACGCCGGCCGCTGCACTCCGCCGGTTCTGGATGATGCTGGCCCACTATCACGGCCAGACCTGGAACGCGTCCGAGCCCGCTCGCGCGCTGGGCGTCAACCACACCACGACCCAGCGCTACCTCGACCTCCTGACCGACGCGCTGATGATTCGTCAGCTGCCGCCCTGGCACGCGAACCTCGCAAAACGTCAGGTAAAATCTCCCAAAACCTACGTGCGCGACAGCGGGCTGCTGCATCAGCTCCTAGGACTCGCCACCGAGAAGGCCCTGCTCGAACACCCCAAAGTCGGCGCCTCCTGGGAGGGCTTCGCCATCGAGCAGGTCCTCACCACCGAGCCCCACGACGAGGCCGCCTTCTGGGCGACGCACCAGGGCGCCGAGATGGACCTCATTCTACGCCGTGGTGACCGCCTCTACGGCGTCGAATTCAAGCGCGCCGACGCCCCACGAATGACCCGCTCCATCGGAATCGCGCTGCAAGATCTCGGGCTTCAGCACGTCGCCGTCGTCTACCCCGGCGAGCGCCGCTACCCCATCACCGACCGCGTCGAAGCCGTCCCCCTCCGCACCCTCGCCCAACGCGACCGGCTCTTCGCGAAGGACTGAACGCGCCCGCCACGACGCCCTCTCGCCACAAGCCCCCGATAGCGAGTCGCCAAGACAAGAGCGCGGGGAGACCCCATAACCCCCGCTCACCTGCGGGCAGGGGACCGGGCCGCGCATGACGCAGGTTGACGTTCAGGCGGCCACACGCGATCTGCAGCACCTTTCCCCGATAGGTCGAGCCGTCGTCGAGGTAGAGCGTTTCGCACACACCGTGACCACGCCAGGCTCGCAATAGCAGCTATGCCTGTCGGGTGACACGGGCCTCACCCCGGCGATCGCTCAACAGGCTCGCGAGCTGTCGATACCCTACGGAACCATTCGCGCGGCTCTCCTGAAAGCCAAGGCGGAGCAGCTCAGCCGTCTCGGTGAGCCAGCCTGCGTCGAACATGCCCTGGATCCTGGCCGCGATCAGCGCGTCTTGCTCGCCGCGCTCGCGCTGCACCCCGACCAGGCACGCCGGATAGCGAACCTCGCGGAAATCATGCCCCGCCTACCAGCGGCTCATCGGGACGCCGGTCAGCTCAAAGATCTCCAAGGCGCGGGTCACGCGGCGCAAAGGGATTTCGACCTGCGATTTTTGTGAGCCCGCCGAGTAGCGCCCCGGGCCCGAGGCACCGAACACGCACCCGAAGTGTCAATCCCCGGCCCCCCGCGGTGATTCAACCCGCACCAAAAGCCCCGTCATGCACGCACGATCCTGACCGCAAATGGAGCTCCGCCCGCATGCCCCGGCCTACCGGAACGGGCGGCACTTCCACGCGGAGGTACGGCTTGCGCGGCTTGCCGCCCGCTTGAGTCTCCTCGTCCTCCCCGATGGCCAGGGGCAGCTGGTCCCCGGCTGCCAGGGTGGGCTTGATGTCGGGGGCAGCGGCACGATCTCCCCTCGCAAGACTGAGTGGCTAGCGATCGGGGTTGCTGTCGCGGTGATCGGGTGGGTCGGTCCACCTGCTGATACGCGGGCATCACGGACCAGCGCGAGGCGCGTCGAAAGGAGCCGCCAATGTCGGATCCGACCGGGTTGATGCCAAGGCGTCAATCGCGCGCGTAAATGAGAAGTTTTGGCCAAAACCGTCTATGATCCTCAAGTGACCCAGGCCCACCGGCACCACCGACATACCTTCCAGGACTACCTCGTGCTTGAAGCCTCAAGCACCATCCGCCACGAGTTCCTTGATGGGCAGATCTTCGCGATGGCCGGGGGAACACCTCAACACGCGGCCTTGGCCGCGGGCGTGACGGCAGCCCTGCAGTCCACGCTGAGTGGGGGACCATGCCGGGCGCACAGCTCCGATCTCCGCGTCCGGGTCCTCGAGACCGGCCTCACCACTTATCCCGACATCACGGTGGTTTGCGGCGACTATCAAACGGACCCTGCGGACCCCAACACGATCGTTAACCCGAAGGTCGTCGTGGAAGTCACCAGCCCATCCACCGAGGATTACGATCGCGGCGAGAAGCACGCGAGCTATCCGAGCATAACGACGCTCGACGCAATCGTGCTCGTGTCCCACCGGGAGGCGTTGATGGAGGTCATCGAGCGGCAAGCGTCTGGCGAGTGGAAGCGCACTGAAGCGAGGAGAGGCGGTCGACTTCGGATCGCTGCGCTCGATGTCGAACTTGATGTCGAGCGGCTATATGCGGACGCGGGTGCTCCCTAGAGCACCAATCAGTTTGCCAAGCGACGAATTTCTGGGCACGCTTCTCGGCGAGAGGTGCAGAGTGGCAGAGTGTCAGAGTGGCAGTCGTTGCCCGCCGGAACCGACCAGCACAAATAGTCCAACCTCCGCGGCCGCGGGCTGACCTCGACCTTAGGCCGTTGCGCCGCTACGCTGTACCGCTCGCTGCCCGCATCACGTCGGAGAACGGCACCTGCGACTGAGCTCCGAACAGCGCGTGCTTGCCGAGCCGAGCCCGACTGATCGCGGGCGAAGGAATGCCGCACAGAAATTGTGCGAGGGTGCGAGGCTCTGAGAACAGCTCGGCGTTCTCTCGACGGAGCTCCAGGGCCTGCTGCCAGATCGCGTCGTCCAGTTTTGCTCCCCCACCCCCACCCCCGGCGAAGGGCGTCGCCTTCTTCGAAGCACACCAGGAACAGTGGCCGCAATCGCCATCGAGGGTCTCCGCGAAGTGAGCGCCTAGGGCCGCGACCTGGCAGCCGTCTCGAGTGATCAACGAGACCACCTCGGCGAGGCGGCCTACCTCCTGCTTCTCCCGGTCGACGGCTTGCTGGTGCAGCTCGGCGGCCAGCGCGTGCTTGTCGTCGGGCACGTCCTTGACGAAGTAGCGGTGGCGTACGCCCTTGGCGCGCAGCTCGATCATCTGGCGCTCGGCCAGAGAATCCAGCACACCCACGACCCGATGACGCTCGACCCCCATGGAGCTGGCGATCTGGTTTGCATCCGCATGGAACCACACCCGGGCCTTCTGGGAGTGGGACAGTATCTTCCGGACGAAAGCCTGCTCACCTGGGTCGAATCGGGCGATCATCTCCCCGGAGGGCATCAGCGGCTTGAACTCGTAGAGAGAATAGAACGGGGTCCCGCCCGCCAGGTGCCCGCGGAGCTCGAGGTAGGTCAACAGAGTCCGCAGCACGAGCACTCGAATGTCGTACTCGGAGGAAGCCGTCGTCAGACTCAACTCGATTTCCTCTTCTCCGGAAAAGAGCGCGTCGGTGAGACGGGTGACGGCGCTCAGGGTCGGCGTGTCGCCATAGACAAAGTTCTCGAGCACCACGAGGTCCGCCTCGCACGCCAGGATCTCGCAGATGGACCGCTGACCGTCCCGACCCGCCCGTCCGATTTCCTGAGAGTAGTTCTCCAGGCTCTTGGGCAGGTTGTAGTGGTAAACGTAACGAATATTCGATTTGTCGATACCCATGCCGAAGGCGATGGTCGCGACAACGACACCTCGCTCTGAACCGATGAACCAGTCTTGGATCGCCGTCCTGGCTTCGCCATCCATTCCCGCGTGGTAGGCCTTCGCCTCGATACCCTGGCCCTGCAGTAGCGCCGCCACCCGCTCGGCGGTCTTCTGCAGCGTCACGTACACGATCGCCGACCCGGGTGGACGTTCCTTGAACCGCGCGAGAAGCTCGGCGTCCCGCTCGGCCGCCGACACGGGCGTGGCCAGCAACGTCAAGTTCTTGCGGTAAAACGGCGTCCGGATCGCACACTGTGGAGCGATGTCCAGCACCCGACAAATGTCCTGGAGCACAGGCTCGGTTGCCGTCGCCGTCAGGGCCAGGACACACTCGGCCCCGAAGTCTTCGGCGAAGGCCGCCAGCTTCAGATAATCCGGGCGGAAGTTGTGCCCCCATTCGGACATGCAGTGGGCTTCGTCAACAGCGAACAGGGAGATCCGAACGCCCCGCAGCGCCTCACGGAAACGCTCGTTGTTGAAGCGCTCCGGTGCGACATAGAGCAGCCGGGTCGTGCCGTCGCGCACCTCGCCCATGACGGTCTTGTACTCGTCGAAGCTGAGGGTCGAATCCAGGTTTCTCGCGGGGATGCCCCGGGCAGCCAGCGCGTCGGTCTGATCTTTCATCAAGGCGATGAGCGGCGAAATCACCAAGGTCAAACCCGGCAGCAGCGTCGCTGGTAGCTGATAACAGAGGGACTTTCCTGCGCCGGTGGCGAACACGGCCGCCGAGGAGCGCCCGGCCATCAGATGCTCAATGACCTCCAATTGCCCAGGGTTGAAATCGTCGAAGCCGAAGCGCGCTTTCAACGCGCTCCGCAGCTCCGCCGCGTCGTGGGTGGGTTCGGTCATGGGCGCCCAACCTAGCAGCTTCGAACCGAGCTGCTGGAAGCGCTGTGACAGACAACGTCCATCCGTGAGCTGGACAGCCTCCAATCTCATCACGAGGGTGGGGGCTGCCGCACATGCCACTCCTCGACCCCAAGAACGACGTCGTGTTCAAGCTGCTCTTCAGCCGCGAGAAGCGACTCCTCCACAGCATGCTCGAAGCAGTCCTCGGCGAACCCATCGACGAGGTAGAGCTGCTCAATCCTGGCATCCCCGGCGACTTGGCGAATGACAAGGCCATCATCCTCGATCTCCGAGCGCTGCTCAGCTCCGGCAAGCGGGTGAACGTCGAGATGCAGGTGGGCCCTGGTGAAACGCTTCCGCAGCGCTTCGTCTACTACGCCGCCACTGACTACGCAGCTCAGCTCCGGCGAGGAGAGGGCTACCACCAGCTCGAGCCCACGGTGTCCATCGTTTGGGCGGCCTGCATCGTCGTGCCAGACTTGACTCAGTTGCACGAGGTATTCGAACTGCGAGGGCGCGAGACCGGCCTGCTTCACAGCGATCAGCTCACTTTCCACGTCATCCACCTCGCCAATCTGGATAATCCCGGTCAGGCTATGAACACCGCCCTGCACCGCTGGGCCCGGTTCTTTGCCGCCACCTCGACGCAAGAGCTGCTCCAACTCGCAGAGGAAGACGCCATCATGGAAGCCGCCAAGACAGCCCTCGAAGACCTTGCTCAGGACCCCGAGGCGCGACGCCTCGCGGACAAGCGTGAGATCGACAGAAAGCTCTACCAGTACGAGCTGGCAGAGACCGCCAGGAGAGCAGCGGCTGCGGCCGAGGCCGAAACACAGCGGGCTGAAGCTAGCCTGCGTCG
>JADZDV010000538.1 GCA_020850915.1 Chloroflexota bacterium
CCATGTACTTCCGCGCGACCGAGACGACCAGACGGAGGTTGGACTCCAGCAGCCGACGCCGGGCCGCCTCGCCCTCCTGGGCCTCGATCTCGAGCCGGTGCGCTTCCCGCGGCGAGAGGCCACCCGTTGCCAGCTTCTTCTTGGCCGCGTTGCCTCGCTCCAGCGCGCGCGCCAGCTCGACCTCCTCTTCGGCGGTCAGCAGCGCGACCTGGCTGATGTCCCGCAGGTAGATCGCGGCCGGGGTCTCTGGCGCATAGTCGTCCGGCCGGAACAACCGGGTCGGAAGAGTGTCTACGTCCTCGTCAACCTCGTCAAGGTCCTCCGGCTCGTCGACACGGGACATGCCGCCCCAGGCCGACGGCTCCTCGTCGCGGTCCACTGTGACGCCGGCCTCGGCCAGCATCTCTTCTACTTGATCCACGTCCACCGGCGAATGAGTCGCCGAAGCCATAACATCCCACAACACGACCGTTCGGGTCTCCCGAATCCTCTCTAGTAGCGCCAGCCTCTTCTGCCGACGCTGCTGTTCCGTCCCGTTCAATGCTCGGGCCCCCTTCGAGCACGCGGATGCAATCATTCATCATGGCGTTTCGCAAAGGGCACGGCAAGTAATGTGCCGCGCGCGGGCATCGTTGCCCGGGGGCGAGGCTGCTTACCTCAGGCCTGGTGGCCAGCCCGCGCCCAGGTTTGGCATGTTCCTCAACTGCTTCATTCCCTTTTTCTTTCCTGTCTGGGCGCTCATCTGCTTCAAGAACTGCTGCATCTGTTTGAACTGATTCAGCAGTTGGTTTATTTCCGCCTGGTTGGTCCCGCTGCCAGTAGCGATCCGTTTCTTTCGGCTGCGTCCGATGATCTCTGGATGCCGCCGCTCCTCCTTCGTCATCGAGAGGATGATCGCCTCCATCCGCTTGAACTGCTTGTCTTCGAAGCTCAGGGCCTGGTCGCCCTTGAGAACGCGAGACATTCCCGGGATCATGCCCAGAATCTGCTCCAGCGGTCCCATCCTCTTGACCATCGAGAGCTGCTCCAGCATGTCCTCTAGATCAAAGCTGGCCGAACGAATCTTCTTTTCCAGCGCCCGGGCCCGGTCGTGGTCGACGTTCTCCTGCGCCCGCTCGATCAAGCTCAGGACGTCTCCCATGCCGAGGATGCGCGAGGCGATCCGGTCCGGGTAGAACTGCTCCAGCCCGTCCAGCTTCTCGCTCACCCCCACGAACTTGATCGGCACGCCGATCACCGAGCGCAGCGACAGCGCGGCGCCGCCGCGCGCATCGCCGTCCATCTTCGTCAGGACTACCCCTGAGATGCCGACGCGCTGGTTGAACGTTTCCGCGACCTGGACGACCACCTGGCCGGTCATCGCATCGGCGACGAAGAGCACTTCGTCCGGGTCTACCCGCCGCTTCATGTCGTTCAGCTCGTTCATCAGCGAGTCGTCAATGTGCAGGCGACCGGCCGTGTCGAGGATGACGTAGTTCAGGCCCTGGTTGTGTGCCTCCTTGACTGCCGCCTGCGCCAGCTCAGGCGGTTGTTGACGCTCGTTCGTGAAGACCGGCACGCCGAGCTGTTGACCCAGCGTCTGGAGCTGCCGGATGGCCGCCGGACGATAGGGATCACAGGCGACCAGGAGCGGCCGCTGGCCCTGCTTTTTCAACAGACCGGCGAGCTTGCCTGCTGTCGTCGTCTTCCCCGAGCCCTGGAGACCGACAAGCATCACCACGGTCGGCGGATTGGACGCCATGCTCAGCCGCGCCGCGCCGCCGCCGAGGGTCTCGACAAGCTGCTCGTTGACGATCTTGACGACGTGCTGCGCCGGTGTCAGGCTCCTGAGCACTTCGTCACCCACCGCCCGCTCTCGGACGGCGGCCACGAACGACTTGACGACCCTGAAGTTAACGTCGGCGCCGAGCAGTGCAACGCGGACCTCCTTGAGGGCCTCGCCGACATCCGCCTCCGTGAGTCTGCCCTTGCGTCCAAGGCGCGCAAAGACATCCTGCAGTTTTTCAGATAGGCTCTCGAACACGCCTCTCGCTCGACTTCTCTGTGAGCCCTGCCGCGCCGACCAGCGAGCTTCGGGCTACTCGCTCCTCATCAGCGCGTCCACGAAGTCCTCCGAGTCGAACTCCGCCAGGTCGTCGATCGTTTCTCCCGTTCCGACGAACCGCAACGGCACGTCCAGGTCTTTAACGATGGAGAAGACCACTCCGGCCCGCGCCGTGCCGTCCAGTTTTGCAACTGCTACGCCGTCAAGTCCCGCGATCTTAGCAAAATTCTGGGCCTGGAGCAGCCCATTCTGACCGGTTGTAGCGTCGAGAATGAGCAGACTCGCTACGCGATCGGCGCCCTGGCGGTCCACAACTCGGCGGATCTTCTTCAGCTCTTCCATCAGATTGAACTTTGTGTGCAGTCGCCCCGCGGTATCGACGATGAGCAGGTCAGCACTCCGCGCTCGCGCCGCGGAGATGGCGTCGAACACAACTGAGCCCGGGTCAGCGCCTGGCTGATGGGCGATCACCGGGACGTTCGCACGCTCCCCCCAGATCTTGAGCTGGTCGATCGCCGCGGCTCGGAACGTGTCCCCCGCTGCCAGTACAACGGACCATCCCTGGTCCCGGTAGTGTTTCGCAAGCTTGGCGATCGTCGTGGTCTTGCCGACGCCGTTCACGCCGATGACGAGCAGGACGTTCAAGCCGCCTTTCTCGAGCAGCGGTCTGGGCTCAGGCTCTTCGAGGCTCGCCACCAGCTCGTCGCGAAGGGCGACGCGCAGATCGGCCGCATCCGTGACCGCGCCGTGCTGGACCCAGTCCTGGAGCTGAGAGATCACTCGGTCGGTCGTCTCGACGCCGACGTCGGCCGCGATCAGCAGCTCGCCGAGCTCGTCCCACAGCTCCTGGTCGATCTGCTCCCGGTCGAACAACTGGGAGATGCGACCGAAAAAAGACTGGCGAGTCCTCTGGACGCCCTTATTGAATCGAAAGAGACGACTGAACACCATCGCGGGATGATCCATTCTCCGAGTGAGGCGACGCCTGTCGCGGGCGGAGCGAGAGCACGGTCGTGACGCCGTCTCCGCCCATCGTGATTCCGTACAGCGCGCGGGCGATCTCCATGGTCGCCCTGTTGTGCGTGATCACGACGAACTGGGTCCGCGCTGCGTGCTCTTCGAGCAGGGTGGCGAACCGACGTGCGTTGGACTCGTCGAGGGCAGCATCGACCTCGTCCAGCACACAGAAGGGTAGTGGATTGATGGAGAGCAAGGCAAAGATCAGCGCCACCGACGTCAGCGAGCGCTCGCCGCCAGACAGACTCATGATCGATTGCAGCCGCTTGCCCGGCGGCTGCGCCACGATCTCAATGCCTGCGCGGAGGGGATCGGCCGGCTCGGTCAGGAGCAGGCGCGCGGTGCCCCCGCCAAACAGCCGTGCGAACACCGACTCGAGTGCCGCGTTGACCCGTGCGAATGCCTGGCTGAAGCCTTCTCGCATCAGCGCCTCCAGCTCGACGATGACCTGCTCCAGCTCCCGAATGGTGTGGTGCAGGTCGCTCTGCTGCGTTTGCAGGAATTCGAGCCGTCCTCGCACCGCCTGGTATTCAGCCACCACGTCGTCGCTCACCCGGCCAATGCCTCGTAGCTCTCGCTGCTGCGCCATGATCCGCCGCCGGGTCCCGGCCATGTCGATTTCAGCCTCCGATTCCAGGTCGTCGGATTCGAGGCGGAGCTGCTCCGACCAGGGTAGCGGCTCGCTCGCCAGGAATTGGGGTTCTGGGACCTCCGCTCGCTCGTCTCCGTCAAGGCGACACTGTCCATCTGCATTGAGCGAGACGCTACTCGGCGGCATCGGAACTGTTTCGCCGCCGCTCGGCGAGCGACTGTCCGTGGGGAGGCGAAGCTGGACTTCACCAGACTGCTCGGAAACACCCCACTCGAGGGCGAAGCTATCCGCTTCTTCACAGACACGCCGTAGCTCCGCGAGGGCCTCCCGCTCCAGCAACAGCGTGTGCTCGCGCGTATCGAGCGCTTCGCTGAGCGACGCGCGCACCACGCGCAGCTCCGCGTTCAGCGGCCGCATGGCGAGCGAGATGGCTTGCCGCTCAGCCTGAGTTCTGGCGGCCTCAGCCTCGTGTCGCTCCAGCTTGTCGCGAAGGGCTTCCGCCTCGCATTCCAGCCCGACGGTCGACTCTCCCAGGCGCTGCGCCGAGTCCACCAGGCGCTCGCGCTGCTCTCGAGCCTGAGCGGCCTCATCTCTCGCGCGTTTCGCGTCGCGCTGCTGGCGCTCGACGGCCTGCGTGCTTGCCCGACGACTGGACTCGGCCTGCGCGTGCTCCGAGCGCAGGCGCTCGCGTCTGGAGACCTCCTGCTGCCAGACTTGCTGCGCGGCCAGCAGCTCGGCCTCCGCCCTGGATTCGTCTGCTCGTAGCCGCTCCAGCCGCTGGTCAAGGTGGGCGAGATGCTCGGCCGCCGCGAGCGCTTCGGCGGAGGCGATCTGCGCGGTGTCTTCTGGCAGCGCGGGCAGGCCCGCGAGGTCTTGCCGCGCGCGCCGAACCTCCTGCTCGCGCTCCTCCATCTGACGACGAACGAGCCGGACCTCCACCTGGGCCGCGGACCTCTGCTCGGCCGCTCGGCGCTGCGCGGCCTCCGCCCCAGTTGCTGCCTGCTCGGCCGTCAGGAGGGTTGCACGCGCACTCTGAGCAGTCTCCTCGAAGCGTTGTAGCTCTCCCTCGGCCTCCAACCGCCGTCGTCGAAGGCCCAGTATGCGCACCGCTCGATCGTCAACGCCGCGTGCAATACCCCCGTGCCAGTGGACTACCCAGCCATCCTCAGAGACGATTTGCCAGGGCTCTACGAATCCCTGGAGCTTCGCCGCGGCCGCGCGCGCGGCGGCGAAATCGGAAACGACGAGCGTCCAACGCAAGAGCGCTCGAAGGGGATGGTCGGCGGGCAAGCCATCCAGGCGGTCGAGCAGCCATTCAGCGCCATCGCCGGCCGACGCGTGCACGGCCGCGCGCGACGCGGGCGCGCTCGGCGACGTCGATTCGGGAAGGACTGATCGGCGCCCCGCGTCACCGGTCCCGAGCACCGTGCGCGGGTCGCCCGAGTCTGGGACGAGGCAGGCATCGGACCACTCGCCAATCGCCGCCGCGACGAGCGGCTCAACCTCCCGCGAGAAGGCGACCGACGTGGCCAACAGTGCTGCTGGGCGGTCGTCCGGCTGCGCTGCCTTCAGCTCACGCGTGACGGCGGCCAGCGCGGTCCGTGCCAGGGCAAGCTGCGCGGCGCGCTGATTGGTGGTGTCCCGGAGAGCCTGCAGACCGTCGCTCACCTGCTCTCGGTTGGCGCTAGCGTCCCGATACGCGGCGTCAGCGGCTTCGAAGACGCCTTCCGCGACCGCGGATCGCTCTCTGAGCGCGGCAAGCGACGCCTGGGCGGCAGTCAGGGTCGACCCGAGGACCGCCCGGCGAGAGGCGCGCTCGGCGGCGTGGCGAATGGCCGCTTCCTGACGCGAGCGCGCCTCGACGACTCGCCGCTCGAGCGCTGCGCGCTCGCGAGAAGTCGTGGCGATCGTCTGCCGAATGCGCTCCAGGTCTTGCCGCGTATGCTGCACGGCGGATTCCGCGGTCCGCGCGGCCGCGACCGCTCCGATAAGCATCTGTTCGGCTTGCGCGACCAGGTCGTCGCTGTCCGGCGGCAAGGCGGCCAGCGCGGCTTCGGTCTCCGCCGCGCGCCCGTCCGCGCGGCTGGCGGCCGTCTCCAGCGACGCGATCTGCGCCTGCAGAAAGCCGAGACGCTCTCGGCTGGCAGCGAGGGCGCCGAGCGCCGCCTCGCGAGCACGGTGGATTTCGCTCAGGCGCTCGCGGGCTTCCTCAAGCCGGGTGTCGTGCGTCAGGAGCGTGTCTCCGTGACGTCGAAGCTCCCGCTCCAGGCTCGCCGCGCGTGCCTCGATGCTCGCCACGGAGTCGCGTGCGCTGACCGCTTCGCGCGAGGCGTTTTCGACCGCCTGCCCAAGCTGAACCAGGCTGCGCCGGAACCAGGCGGTTGCTAGCCCAACCAGCTCATCGCGCCTGGAGCTGAACCGCTCAGCCCGCTCCGCCTGTCCCCGCAGGCGGCGCGCGTGGGGCTCCAGTTCGGCGACGACGTCCTGGGAGCGAGTGAGGTTCTGCTGGGCGGCGCTCAAGCGGCTCCGGGTCTCGTTGAGACGTGCCTGGTGCCGGCTGATATCGGCCGCGTGCTCCAGCACGGCCCGCCGCTCCTCGGGCCGCTGCATGACCAGCTCCTCTACCGCGCCCTGCCCGATGACCGTGTAGCCATCGGCATGCAGGCCCAGCTTCACGAGCGCCAAGACGACGTCCCGCAACCTGACCCGGGCGCCGTTGATCAGGTACTCGCTCTCCCCGTTGCGGAACAGGCGCCGGGCTACACGGAGGTCGTGGTACGCCACGCCCATGCGCTCGCCCTCGTCCTGGAGCACGAGTGCAACTTCTGCCATGCCGACCGCGTGGCGCGACGACGAGCCAACAAAGATGACGTCCTCGGATCTCTTGCCGCGAAGGGTGCGAAGGCTCTGCTCGCCCAGGACCCAGCGGACGGCGTCGGCGACGTTGCTCTTACCGCTCCCATTGGGTCCAACCAGGACGGTGATCCCGCGGTCGAACTCGAACGTCACGCGCGACGGGAAGCTCTTGAACCCGTGCAGCTCGAGGCGCTTGAGCAACGGCTAGTCCAGCGTGTCCGGCGCTGAGAGCGCCTCGCCGCCGGTGACGTGGAGCGCTCCGTCCGGGGTGCCGATCTCGTCGGCAGCCGCCTCTGGCATCGTCTCCAGGTCTTCCAGAGCTTGACTGGCCGCGGCCTGTTCGGCCTCCTGCTTGGTGCCGCCCGTCCCTGCTCTCACGAGCGACGGCCCGACCCGGACTTCCACGGTGAACCATGGGTCGTGGCCCGGCCCCGTCACTTCGACGACGTGGTACGTGGGCACCTCTTCGAAGCGGCTCTGGCTGACCTGCTGCAGCCGTGACTTCGCATCCAGCGGGGTCGGGCCGGCGAACCGCGTCTTCAGCTCCCTGGTGACGAACGGGCGCAGGAAGGCGGTCACGCCGCGCACGCCCCGCTCGAGGTAGATCGCCCCCACCACCGCCTCGAACGTCCGGGCCATCAGCTTGGTGCGGCGGCTGGTGCTCTCGTCGCTCCGACCGAGCCTGACGAATGTGTCCAGCTCCAGCTCCCTGGCCCAGTCTGCCAGTGTGGAGGCGCGCACCAGCCAGGTTCGCAGGAGCGTCAGATCGCCCTCGGTGGCGGCGGGGAGGCGGTCGTATAGGTAGCGCGCCACGACGGCGCCGATGATGGCGTCGCCCAGTCACTCCAGCCGTTCGTTGGACTCTCTCCCCTCGAAGCCGGGATCCCGCAACAGGGAGCGATGCACCAGGGACTGGTCGAGCAGCTCCAGGTCTTTGAAGCGAACCCCGAGCCGCTCCTGCAGACGCTCGAGGCGCTGAAGATCGAGGTCGTTCACGAAGGCAGCGCGCTCACGCCGGTGAACGTGAAGCGGTCGACCGCGAGGGCCGGCACGACCGACACGCCCATGAACGCCTCCACAGCACGCCGTTGGCGACTCACCGAGCTCACGCCGCGCCACGAGTCCAGCACGCTTTGCGTGAACCGGAAGCTCCTCACCGGTCGCGTGCGCTCTCCATGCTCTATCAGAAACGTGCCGTCGCGGGTCATCCCGGTCAGCACGCTCAATCTTGGATGAAGCACGTTGACGTAGTGAAGCCGCGTTACCCAGACGCCTCGCTGGATGCCGCGTGCCAGTGCCGAGCGGTCCGCCTCGCCCGGCGCCATGAACAGGTTCCAGGCAAACGGGCCCGTGGTGTTCGGCGCCGGCAGGCTGTGGCCGGTCGAGCTCCGGCCTTCGCGTCGAGCCGTCGCGGTGTCGTAGACCACCCCGCGCGCGACACCGCGCTCCACCAGGCTCACCCGCTCCTTGGGAGTGCCCTCGAAGTCGATCGCCGCTGGGAGACCAGCCGGGTCGGCGCCATCATCCCAGATCGAGATGGACGGGCTCATCACCTGCTCGCCCAGTCGTCCCGCGAGAAAGCTGGAGCCTTCCTGGTGCGCCAGGGCGCCGAAGCCCATGTAGGAGAGGTAAGCCAGAATCTCGCCGACCGCGTACTCCTCCAGGACGACCGGATACTCGCCAGGTGCAAGCTCGAGGGGGTTGGCGCTGTCTAGCGTCTTGCTGATCGCTTCGTGGGCCAGCTCCTCGAAGTCGATGTCGTCGATGTCCACGGCAGTCCGCTCGGCGTAGCCGCTCGCGTCGCTATCACCCATGATGACGGTCTTGACGTGCGCCGAGGCGTGCCGATCGTAGGCGGAGACACCGGCGGTGCTGCCGATCGCCAGTTCGTGAGTCGAGGTCGAGAAGGCGCCGGAGGCGTTGAGGCGCTGCTCCAGCGACAGGTCACACACGGTCTTGACTGAGCGAGCACGCTGCGCCGGAGAGCAGGCGGAGGTGCGCTCGCTAAAGCCGCGGACGGGCCGCGCCGGCCGGGCTGACGGCAGGACCGCGAGCTCGGGCTGCTCCGGCTGGCGCCGCGCGATCTCCAGCGCTCGCTCTACCACAGCTCGAACGGCCCCGTCAGACAGGTCGTTTGTTGAAGCAACACCAGTCCGGCGGTCGGTGATGACCCGGACGCGCAGCTCCGCGCTGCGCTCGCTCACGTTCTGGTGGATTGCCGAATTTGCAAAGCGGGTCAGCGAACTGTCGGTTGTGACGAGCAGGGCTTCGACCTCGGCGCCGCGGCCATGCGCTAACACCCGCTCGAGGACGGTCAGAGCTGCGCGCTCACCTAACACCGGCGCCTCACCGCGGCACGCCGATCTGGACGTTGCGGAACCTCGCGGTGGCAGCGCCGTGGCCAACATGCGCCGTCTGGCTCGGCTGCCCCTTGCCGCAGTTCGGCGTGCCCCAGACCTGCCAGTCGCATCCCACGGCGTCGCATGAGCCCCAGAACCGCGGCGTAATGCCCGTGTACGTGGCGTTCTTCAGAAGGTCGCCAAGCCTGCCTCGCCTGATCTCCCACGCGATCTCCGTCCCGAACTGGAAGTTCAGCCGCCGGTCGTCTATGCTCCAGCTCTTGTTCGTCTGGAGGTACACGCCTCTGTCCGTGTCGGCGATGAGGTCATCCGGCGACCAGAGGCCCGGCTCCAGGTTGACGTTCGTCATTCTGATCAGGGGGATCCGATTCCAGCCATCGGCGCGCATCGTCCCGTTGGACCTCTCGCCAAACCGTGCAGCGGTCTCACGCGAGGTGAGGTAGTTCCTGAAGACGCCGCGATCCACGATCACAGTCCGCTGAGCCGGTACACCCTCGTCGTCGTATCCGAACGTGCCGAGCGCCTCCGGCACCGTGGCGTCGGCTGCGATTGAGACGGCGTCCGAGCCGTAGCGCAGGGTGCCGCGTGTGTCGAGCGTGAGAAAGCTCGTCCCCGCATAGCTCGCCTCGGTCCCGAGCACCCGGTCCAGCTCGATTGGATGGCCGCACGACTCGTGCACCTGCAGCGCCATCTGTGTCGGGTCCAGGATGACCGTCGTCACGTCGCTGGGGCACTGGCGCGCCGTCAACAGCCGCACCGCCTCTTCGGCGATGCGCTCCGCGTTGCCCTCGAGATCCATGCGCTCGAACAGCTCGTACCCGCCTGTGCCTTGCTGGCGCCCGAAGCTGTTCGGAAAGGACCGCTTCTGCGCGTCACGCTCGTCGACGGCCAGCGCTTCGATCCCGCCGCCCGTCTCGACCAGCTCCTGCTCGACGCGGCAGCCCTCGGTCGTCGCCAGCGACTTCCGGATGCGCTGGCACTCGAACGACGCTTCCGAGACGCGCACGCCGCTCACGCCGCGCATGCGCCGATCGGCGGCCAGCAGCAGCGAGATCTTGTCGTCGAGCGACACCGCGAACGGGTCTCTGGCGACTGGAGTGGCGTACTGACCGACCGTCCGTACCGGGGCGCCGAGGTTGACGGGGGCGCGCAGCGTCAGCGCGCTAGCGTGTGCGATCTCGACCGCCAGACGAGCCACGCCTTCGACCTCGGCCAGCTCCAGCAGCGAGCTGCTGGCGAAGCCCCAGGCGCCGTCCACCAGCACGCGGACGCCAAAGCCTCGCGCCGTACCATCGTCGATCGCCGCGACCGCGCCGTTCTTGACCGCGATCGTCTGTCGCTCGCTCCGCTCGACGCGGATGTCGGCGTACTGCGCCCCGGCCAGTTGGGCGACGTTCAGCGCGCGATCAATCAACTCCTGCACGCTGCCTCCTGAGTGCCCGTCAGGGGAGAGATGTCAACCATCCACCACACGCCCGTCGGGTGCGAACCCGACGGCGAGCCGCGCTGCACCGGATCATAGGTCTGCGGGCGCCGGGGGCTCGTTTTGACGGTCGTTTTCACGCGCCCGTACAATCGAAGGTAACTGGCGCTGAGGATACCACGCGATGCCCGTGTACGAATACCGCTGTTCGGACTGCGGCGATCGATTCGAAAAGCTCGTGTCCATGTCCCTGAGAGATGCCCAGACCCCTTGTCCAGCCTGCGGCCACGGCACCAGCAGGCAGCCGAGCATCGCCGCGATGATCGGGGCGAGTGCTGGCAGCGCCGGTGGCGGATGTGGCGGCTGCGCTGGCGGCTGCGCGTGCGCACGCCAGGCGTGACGGGCCGCTGCGCAGCACAGCCCCGATCCAGAGCACGCTCCCAGGCTTAACCGGATGCTGCATGTCGTGGGCCTGGGGCCTGGCTCCTACGATCTCGTCACTCTGAGAGCTGCTCGGCTCATCGAGTCCGCGGATCGACTCTTCCTCCGCACCGCGGTCCACCCCGCGGTCGCCGAGCTTCCAGCCGGGCTGGCCTGGTCGAGCTTTGACAACCTGTACGAGCAGGCGTCCGACTTTGGCGAGGTCTATGAGACGATCGTGTCCCAGTTGCTGGAAGCAGCCCGAGGTGAGGCGAGCGTTGTGTACGCGGTACCGGGCGACCCGGCCTTTGGCGAGGAGACAGTCCGACTGCTGGCCGAACGGGCCTCCGGGGCGGGCGTGACCCCGCGGCTCGTGCCCGCCGTGAGCTTTCTCAGTCCAGTCCTGGCCGCCATCGTGGGTTCGGCGAGTGGACATCTTCAGATCTTGGACGCGACCGCGCTTGCGGAGCCCGATCCGCTGCTCCCAACGCTCGTCTACCAGGTCTACTCGGCGCTGATCGCCTCG
>JADZDV010000539.1 GCA_020850915.1 Chloroflexota bacterium
CCGGCCTGACGCAAGAGGATGCCGACACGCTGCTCGCCTTCGCGGCCGAAGTTGGCGAGGGCTCGACAAGATGGAGACGCCAGCCGACCGTCGGCGGATGTTCGACATCCTGAAGCTGCGAGTCACGTTACGCCGCGATGACTCGGAGGACGGTATCACGCTTGTCCGCAAGAACCGCTTCGGCATCGAGCTTCGGACGGCTATCGACTTACTGCACAATGATCGAGACTACAAAAAGATCCGGTTGCGATTCTATACTTCCGCCTACGCTGAGTGGGAAGCCAGGTACATGCCGCAACCGGAGGTCGTGCCGGCGACGTAGCGGCTCCAATTCTCGGAGCGGCCGGGGGAACCTGGTCGGCCCCGAAGGCGTGCGCCACCACGCGCAGTCCGAACACCGGCCGACGCGGTGGAGTCACGCATACCGGTCGACATCATGATCGATGGACAGCCCGAGGTGTGGGGAAGCCCCCGCCTCGGGCTGTCGGCTTCTGAGCGGAGCGAATTCGAGACGCTTATCACCCGGCACCAGGACACCGAGCGGCAACTCCACGATCTGATCGGGTGCGGTCGCGGGGACATGGGTCGTGCGGACATGGCACAGGCGCTTCGCTCGAAGGCCAGGATGAACCCTCTCGCCGTTCCTGGAGGCAACGTTCCGCCTTCGGCAACACGAAGCTCTGTGGCAACACGCCGGCTGGCCGCGCCCGGCAGCCTGGTGAATGCCGCCACTCGCAGCGCAGCACGAGGCGATCGGACTCAGTTCTGGACGCGAGGTCTGGGTCTGTTCACACTGACTGCTGAACGAAGGTGCGGGAGGCTCTTGTGTGCCGCTGGGGGCGCCCCTACACTTCGGCCTCGTGGCAATTTCCCAGGGCGTACCTTCGACGATTGACGCGGCCCGTGCGCTCGCCGCGACGCCGCTGTTCTCCGGGCTATCCGCCGTCGACCTCGCCCGCCTCGTACCTGAGCTTGACGAGCTCGAATTCGGTGCTGGCGACGCCGTGTTCCGGCAAGGCGATGTCAGCGACGGCCTCTACTTGATCCGTGACGGCTCCGTTGGGGTGAGCCTCGGGGCGGCCCACCAGCAACGCATTGTCGCGGTACTCGAAGCGCCGGCCTACTTCGGTGAGATGGCGCTGCTCTCCGACGCACCTCGTAGCGCGTCAATCCTTGCGCTCCGGTCGCTCCGAGTCTGGCGGCTCCCGCGTGACCGCTTCGACCGTCTTGTCGAGCGCCAGCCGCTGATCCTGCGCCACGCCGCTGCCGAGGTCACCCGCCGCCTGAGCGACACGACGCGGCGCCTGTCCATGAGCCAGGAGAGCCTGTCCGCCATCGCAGCCGTCGCCTTCGGGTCGCTCGACCGCTCGGCCCAGCGCATCGTGCAGGCCGCAGCCGTCGCTAACGTCGAGGTCGACGCCGGGTTGCTCGCGCAGGCGCTCGGCGACGAGTGGTCGGCGGGTTCGTTCGCGTGGCTCATCCGCGAGAGCGGATTTTTCCAGGAGACACCACAGGGACGCTGGCGGCTTGCCTACGAGGGGCTACGGCCGGCGGCGCTCACCCGCCTGGAGGCCGACCTCGGCACGGCCGGCCGCCGCCTCTTCGAGCAGCACATGCTGGTCGCCCTGATCCAAACCGACACCGCTCCTTCGGAGGCCGTGCTCGGACTCGCCGTGGCGCTCGAAGACTGGGCGAGCGTCGAGGTGGTCGCCCTGCGCCACGGCGCGACGCTGCTGACAACCGCGCCCGACGGACTCGAAGCGGCGCTGCGGACCCTGCCGCCCAGCAACCTCTGGGCACGCGGCGAGCTTGCGGCGCTGCTGGCGGCTGCCTGCGCGGCCCAGGGCCGGCTGGATCAGGCGGAGGACGTTGAACGCGAGGCCGCCGCGAACGGGGTTCGACTGGCGACCCGGCCACAGCGGTCGGCTTCGGCAAACCGTGACGGACTCACCGTCCGGATGCCGCAGTCCGTCCAGGCTCGGCTACGGCGCATGGGTTCACGCGCACTGGGGAAAGCGGCGGCCACCCGTCCCCTGCGCGACCTGCCCTGGTCCGTCGTGCTGCGGCGCGTCCTGGCCGCCGCGATGGTGGTGGCGTTTCTCGTGCTGGCGTTGGGCGCTCCGCCGTCCGGCCTGTCCCCGGCTGGGTACCGCGTCCTGCTCGGCATCGTCCTGACCCTGCTCCTCGGCCTGCTGGATATCCTGCCCGACTACCTGCTGGCGGTGCTCGTCATCGGAGCGTGGGCGGCGTCGGACACAGTGCCCATCAGTGTTGCAGCGAGTGGGCTGGCGAGTCCCGCCTGGTTCCTGCTGCTCGGCGCGTTCGGCATCGGGGTGGCTGTCACCCGGAGCGGCATCCTTTTCCGCATCGCCGTCGAGTTGACGCGGCGCCTCCCGCCCAATCACGCCGTGCGGTGCGTCGCGCTGGCCTTCCTGGGCCTCCTGTTCACGGCCGGCATGCCCAGCACCTCCGGACGACTGGCGCAGGCGTCTCCGCTCGCCCAGGACATCGCCGACGCGCTGCGTCTGCCCCATCGCGGGCCGGGGGCGGCGGCGCTGGCGCTCTCGGTTTTCGTCGGATTTGGACAGATGGGGACGCTCTTCCTGACCGGCTCGTCGGCCACGCTCGTGGCCTACGGCCTGCTGCCGGTCGCCGTGCAGGATCAGTTCTCCTGGGGGACGTGGCTCCTGGCGGCCTTGCCCGCGCACATCGTCCTGTTCGCCCGGACCATGCTCTTCATTCTCATCCGCTTCCACACGCAGCCCGCGCCAGTGTCGTCGCGCGAGACGCTGCGGATGCAGCGCGACATCCTGGGCACCCCGAGCCGCGAGGAGGTGCTCGTGCTGGCAGTGGTCTCGATGCTGCTGGTCGGCTTCGTGACGGAGCCCTGGCACGGCGTCAACCCCGCGTGGCTAGCGCTCGGCGCCCTCGGCATCCTGCTGGTCGCCGGGGTCGTGGATGATGCGAGCCTGTGGAGCGGCGTCAACTGGAGCCTGCTGCTCTACCTCGGCATGGTGCTCGGCTTCGGCCAGGTGCTGCCGGCCGTCGGCCTCGATGCCTGGCTGGCCGGTCGGCTTGACGGCCTCACGGACCTTGTGGGCGACAGCCAGACGCTCTTCATCATCATGGTTGCGCTGGCGTCGATGGCCGCCGGCCTGATCTTGCGGGCCGGGCCAAGCTCGGCGGTGCTCTGCCTGGTGCTGTTTCCGCTCGGCGTCTCGCTCGCCATCAACCCGTGGGTGGTCGCGCTCGCCGTCCTGATGGCCACGAACCTCTGGCTGCACCCGCAGCAGAGCGTCTACTACCTCGTCGCCTACTACGGCGCCGGGGAGCGCGGCTTCACGCACGACCAGGCCCGGCCGCTGGCGTTCGCCTACGCGCTGTTCGTGCTGGTCGCGGTGGTGGCGTCGATCCCGTACTGGCGCTGGCTCGGCCTCATTGCCTGAGTTGGGCCTGAGGGCACCCAGCCCGCCGACCAGCCCGTTACGCCAGCGTGGCGTCGAAGAACCGGTCCAGCGGCGGCACCAGCGCGTCGGCGTACCCGACCATCATGCCCTCGGCGTGCGGCGCACCGTCCACCAGCACCAGCGACTTCGGCGCTTCCGCCCGTGCATAGAGGTCGTAGGCGTGGTGCGTCCCCAGGAGCCAGTCGGCGGTGCCGTGCATGATGAGCAGCGGCGTGGGCGCGATCGCCCCGACGAACGCCGCCGCCGGGCGCCGTGGACCGCACAGTGCCCGCAGCGAGAAGCGCCGGGCGTAGTGCGAGCGGCGGCGGGCCACGCCCAGCCCCCGCCGAACGCCGCGTAGCAGGAAGTGGCGGTCGAGGAGGGCGAAGGAGCGCGGCGTCGCCACCATCGCCACGGCGTCGAAGGGCCGGGCCGCCGCCGCCGCGCCAACGTGGTAGCCGCCGAACGAGAAGCCGACCGCGCCAAGACGGTCATACTCCTGGCGGAGCGCCATCGCAAGCTGCGCCACGTCATCCGACTCGCGCTGGCCCCAGGTGAACGCGCCGCCGGAATCACCGTGGCCGCGCACGTCCACCGAGATCACGTCCGCAATCTGGGTGAGCCGCTCCGCGAACGCTCGATGCTCCGACGACTCGCGCGATGTGAATAGGCCCGGCACCACCAGGACGGCCCGACGGGCCTGCGGTCGCCCCGATGTGCGCCGGAGCCGCCGCGTGACGGCGAGCGGTACGCCGTCACGGGTCCAGAACGTCGTCCGGAGCGCGTCGTCGCCCGGCGAGCGCGCGGGCGGGCACGGCAAGGCGACCGCGTGCACCGCCGATGGGGCGGCAACGTGCAGGCGGGGTAAGGAAGCCAGCCGGCCGAAGCTGAACACCGAGGGCGCCGTCCTTTCGATGGTCGCACCGGGAACGCACCGGCACAGGCATTGGGGATTGCCGGGGCTGCTACCGACAGGCCACCGACAGGCCACCAGGAGGTGAGAGTGTACCGGCTCACGGTGTCTCGGGCCGAGGATAACGCTAATCCGACGTTGACCCCGCGTTAAGCGAGCCCGCCGGGGCCGTTAATGCGCAGTCCGCAGACTACCCCTGCGTGGGCCACTGAGCCTGCACAACCAGGACTGATCAGCGCGGGCGGGAGCCGC
>JADZDV010000540.1 GCA_020850915.1 Chloroflexota bacterium
AGTCCCGAACGGAGATCTCCAGCGCGCCGGGACTGATGTAGCCGACTCTCTTCCGCCATCCAAACATCTGCACACTCCAGCCGCCATCCTACCGCCGCTCGCACCGCGGCGCAAGCGCGGTTAGCGGCAGGGGTGCGCCCAAGTAATGTTGCAGCGGCCACGGAAGGACTGGTCGGGGGTCGGCTCTGGGGCCATTTGTCCCATCGGGGGGATAGTCGCACTGCCACAGTGCTCGGGTTGAGCGTCACCGTTGCCAGGACGCCTGTGGCCCTCGCCGTCTCCCGCGCCAGGGCCACCGCCCCGGGCTCTCGCTCAATGAGCAGTTCAACGCCCAGTCGGTGCTCCGCCACCAGTCGAGACGCGGCTCTCAGCAGCCCGCCGATGCGTTCGTCGCTCGGCGCCATCTTCGGAAGGTCGCGACCATCCCTGTCGTTCCCCCACCATCGAACAGACGTGCGAGCCAGCCGCTTGATGCGACGCCCCCGGTGCTCGAGCGCGGCGCATCTCGCTGATCCGTACACTAGCAGGCGAGGCAGCAGCGCAACATGTGCTGGTCGCGGCTGGCATCACCCTTGCCTGATACCGTCGATTGGCGCGCACGGCGGGGATGCGATAGCGCCGATGGACTTTCCAGTACTCTGCGCAAGCGTCGCCTCAACGTCTGGGGGAGTACGGGTGACAACCACGGAGATCGCTGCGCGGCGGCCAGCCGCCCGTCTCTGGGACTGGCTGCTGGAGGGCCAGGCGAGCCGCCGCCTCGCCGGCCCGTATACGCGTGAGCGCGAGGCGCAGCACCACCAGCATCCCTGGTGGCGTGTGATGTGCCTGACGGGCGTGGACTACTTCTCGACGCTCGGCTACCAGCCAGGCATCGCCGCCCTGGCAGCCGGCGCGCTCTCGCCGCTGGCCACCCTGCTGCTCGCACTCGTCACGCTCTTCGGCGCCCTGCCGATGTACAAGCGCGTCGCCGCCGAAAGTCCGCGTGGCGACGGCTCCATCTCTATGCTGGAGCGTCTGCTCTCCTGGTGGTACGGCAAGCTGTTCGTGCTCTGCCTGATCGGCTTCGTCGCAACGGGCTTCGTCATCACCATCACCCTCTCCGCCGCTGACGCCACGGCGCACATCACCGAGAACCCCTTCGCCCGCGCGCTGCACGGCGCGGAGGTTCCCGTGACGCTGCTCCTGATCTGCCTGCTTGGCGGCGTCTTTCTCCGCGGATTCGACGAGGCGGTGGGCGTAGCCGTGGCTCTGGTGGGAACCTACATCGGCCTCAACCTCGTTGTCCTGGTCGTCGGCTTCCTCCAGATTCTGAGCCAGCCGGCGCTCGTCCCGAATTGGGGCAGCGCGCTGGTGACGGCACACGGCAGCCCGCTTGCCATGCTCGGCGCCGCCCTGCTGGTCTTCCCTCGCCTCGCCCTCGGCCTCTCCGGATTTGAGACAGGCGTCGTCGTCATGCCGCTCGTCAGCGGCGACCCGGGCGACACGCCTGAGCGACCCGCCGGCCGTATCCGCAACACCCGCACCCTGCTCACCACGGCCGCCTCGACCATGAGCGTCCTGCTCCTGACCAGCAGCTTCGTCACGACGCTGCTGATCCCGCCGGCCGAGTTCCTGGAGGGCGGCGCGGCCTACGGGCGCGCCCTGGCCTACCTGGCGCATATCTACCTCGGCGACATGTTCGGGACGCTCTACGACCTCAGCACGATCACCATCCTCTGGTTCGCGGGCGCCTCCGCCATGGCGGGCCTGCTCAACATCGTGCCCCGCTACCTGCCGCGCTACGGCATGGCGCCAGACTGGGCGCGGGCGCGCCGCCCGCTCGTGCTCATCTTCACCAGCGTCTGCTTCCTGGTCACCGTGCTCTTCCGCGCGGACGTCGAATCCCAGGCCGGCGCCTACGCCACCGGCGTCCTGGCGCTCATGACCTCCGCCACCATCGCCGTCACCCTGTCGGCCTGGCGGCAGCGGCAGATCAGCGCGCTGCTCGGCTTCGGTCTGATCGCGCTCATCTTCGTCTACACCACCGGCGTCACCATCGTGGAGCGTCCTGAGGGGCTCCAGATCGCGACCCTGTTCATCGTCGCGATTGTCATCACCTCGATCGTCTCACGCGTCTGGCGGTTGACCGAGCTGCGTGTCTCCGAGATCGAGCTGAACGACCTGGCCCGCCGCTGGATCAACGAGGCCGCTCGATCGCCCAGTGCGATCCGGATCATCGCCCACGACACGGACGATCGCTTCCCCCGCCAGTACGCCGAGAAGGAGCGGGAGCAGCGGACCTGCAACCACATTCCCGAAGAAGACCCCGTGCTCTTCCTGGAGGTGGCCGTCCGCGACCCCTCGGACTTCGCGGCGAAGATGCGCGTCCGAGGCATCCAGATCGGCAAGTACCGCGTCATGCGGGCGGAGGGCACCAGCGTGCCGAACTCCATCGCGGCGGTCCTGCTGTTCGTGCGCGACGTCTCGGGCAAGGTGCCGCACTGCTACTTCTCCTGGTCCGAGGCCAGGCCGATGACCCAGCTCTTCCGCTATCTCCTCTTCGGCGAGGGCGACGTCGCCCCGGTCACCCACGAAGTGCTCCGCTCCGCCGAGCCCGACCCCACCCGCCGGCCAGCCTGCCACGTCGCCTGAGGTCTCCCTCGCCCCCCACCCGACCTCCCCCCGCTGGGGGGAGGGGACTGCTGCCAGCCCACTCGCAAACAAGCGACTAGGACTCTGCCACGCTGGCTTCGGTCTCCGCGGGCGTCTGCGCGCACACTGCCAGCCCTCAGACCAGCGCGGTTAGGATCGCGAGGTGATACGTCACGTCCGGCACGGTCCGCGGCCCGACGCCGATGGCGGCCATCGAGATGCCGACGAGCGTGCCGAGCAACACGAACCCCTGGGCGGCCATGCCGATCGGCCGCGCCTGCGCCGGCCAGGCCCAGGTCAGCGCCAGGCCGCCCAGCAGCACCCCGGCGATCACGCTCTCTGCGATGGCGGCCTGCGTGTGCCGGTATCCGCCGATCGGCACGCCCCGGTGAAGCAGGCTGGCCAGGGCGAAGATCGCGCCCTCGAGCAGCAGGAAGCGTCGAATCGTCTCTCGCATCTGGGATCTCCCCCGGTCAGGCTCTACCCTCAGTCTGACATTCGTCTGTCAACGGGGCATGGCCGCCCAGTCACCGATTGGTGACAATCTGCTGGGGTGCGACCGACCTTTGTTGAAGCGGGTAGCGGCTGCCCCTACCGGTCCGATGGCTACGCTGCAGCAGTTCTCGGGCGCTCCCATCCGCTGGCTTCGAAGCCCAGTTCTCCAGTACGGTTCCGACGGACCCGGGCAGAGAACCGGGACCGCGTCCGAGTACGGGCGTTGGTGGTGCGACGATTGTGGTGAGAAGGCTCACGGGGCGGTTCTTCTACGGCTGGGTCGTCGTCGCCGCGATGGCTGTCATCACCGCGCTCACCATGGCGCTGGGCAACCTGAACTTCGGGCTGTTCGTCCGCCCCATGGGCGATGAGCTCGGCATCACCCGCTCAACCTTCGGCTGGGCCCAGACTGCGCGCCAGGTCGGCAGCGCCGCGACCGCGCCGGTCGTCGGGACGCTCATCGACCGCTTCGGCGCCCGCATTCTGCTGGTGGCTGCCGCGCTCATCACCGGCGGGTCGTTGATCGCGCTGAGCCAGATCCAGGAAAGCTGGCAGCTCGTCCTGCTGTTCGTCCTGGTGGGCCTTGTCGCGTTGAACGGCCCCGGCGCCCTCGTCACCACCGTGCCGGTGACCAAGTGGTTCGTCCGCAAGAGGGGCAAGGCCCTCGCCATCGCCACGGCTGGCATTCCCGTTGGCGGCCTGATCTTCTTGCCGCTGACCCAGGTGCTGATCGACCTGTTCGGCTGGCGCGCCGCCTGGGCCATCCTGGCCACCGGCTGCGCGGGGACGATCATCCCCCTGGCGCTGCTCTTCATTCGCCGTCAGCCGGAAGACTTTGGCCTGCAGCCGGACGGCGTCGTCCACGATACGTCCCCGCCTTCAGCCGGGCGAGGGGGGCGGCAGCGCGCGGCCGCGGTGTCCCGGCGCGACGAACGCTCCTGGACGCGCCGGGAGGCGCTCCGCACCTCCACCTTCTGGCGCCTGGCAGTCGTGTTTGGCATGGTCATGCTCGCCACGAACAGTATCGGCGTCCACCGTGTGCCGGACTTCATCGACCGCGGCTTCGATCCTCACCTGATCGCCTACGCCACCGGGCTGGACGCCACCGCCGCCGGCATCAGCAACTTCGCGGCTGGGGCGCTCATCCAGCGCATCGCGCCGCGCTTCATCGGCGCGATTGGCTTTCTTCTGCTCTCGACGGCCTCCGTGCTCATGATCGTCGCCGATAGCCCGGCGAAACTGTTCGCCGCCACCATCACTTTCGGCCTGGGGATCGGCGTAGGGATGCTCCTCCAGAGCTACATCTGGGCGGACTACTTCGGTCGCCAGCACCTCGGCGCTATCCGCGGCGCCGTCACGCCGATCACCCTCCTGCTCGGCGGCATCGGCTCGCCGCTGGCCGGCTATGTGCGCGATCTGACCGGCACCTACGTCGGCGTCTGGGAGGTTGCCGTCGGCCTGATGCTGCTCGGCGCGCTCATCCTCGGCACAACTCCACCGCCCCGCATGC
>JADZDV010000541.1 GCA_020850915.1 Chloroflexota bacterium
CCTCCGTCCACCCGGAGACATAGCCCACCCGACCAGGCCCAGTCAGCCCCGCACCGCCCGCCTGTGACGACTCTGTGACGCCGCTCCCCTCATCCCATTCGGACCGTGGCTTATATCAAGAGATCAGCTTGAGTAATTCGGTTGACCTGAGGCGTTGGCGGGGGCCGGTCAGCCAGACCCATTGCTAGGTCAGCCGAGCCTTCGGGCGGTCGGCCGGGCTGACACGAAGACGCGATCGGCGTGTGCAGCGAAAGCAGTCACCGCCGATTCCGTGTCGTCATTCTGTTCGTCGGCCGTCGAGCTGCCAGCGTTGGACGCGAGGCGCACTCAGCCGGGTCTGCCTGGCAGGCAGGGCCGTACTGCTCCCACGTCCGGCGCCAGAGCGGCGAGGGGAAGAGGGACTTGTGGCGCAACGACCGCTGTAGGGGCGCAGCATGCCGCGACCGTCGGCCCCAATGGGCGGGACCGTGATGCTGTACGGGCGGAGCAGGCTTTCCCCTACCGAGCGGCCGACGCTGCTGTATCTCACGGTGGCGCCCGGGTGAGGGGTCTTGGTTGACAGACGGGGGCAGGCGGACAATACTGACCACCTAGCCGATCGCTTGGATGGCGGGCCGCGACGAGCTTCCGTCCCGCTGCGCATCGACGATGGTGTGTCTGGCCGGCTGGCTGCCTGACGCCGCTCGCCGAGCGGTGGCGTTCACGCCAGACGACACGGTGACCGAAAGGGAGAGGCTGATGCGTCGTCGTTTCCTACCAGCGTTGATAGTCGCGTTCCTCTTGCTGAGCGCGTGTTCGCCGTCCGCTCCGCCGCCAACGGCCACGCCGGTCAGGCCGACCGAGTCGTCCGCGGCCGCGCCGAAAGCGGCGGCGCCTGTGCCGCCCGCGGCCAGCCCGGCGGCCGCGACGGTGGCAGGTCTCGCCACGGCCGTGCCGGCCGTGAGTCCCGCGACGGCCGCCAGCCCGACGGCCGCCACGCCCGTGGTTGCTCCATCAGGCCCACTGGAGCCGCTCTCGATCGCGCTGGCGACCAATCTGAACTACGCGCCGGTGTTCATCGGCATCGAGAAAGGCATCTTCGCAAGACAGGGCATTGATCTGAAGGTCCGGACCTTCGCTCTTGGCAACGATGCAATTACCGCCAACCAGGCGGGCGAGGTGGATCTGGCCGTAGCCAACTTTTCAACACTCATTGGTGCCAAGTCGAGCGGCGCGACGCTCAAGGGCTTCTGGCTGATGGAGAACGACGCAACGGTAGTCAACAACGACCAGAACGTCGTCCTGATCGCACCGCCGAATTCGCGGATCCAGTCGATTGCCGACCTGGCCGGCAAGAAGGTTGGCTACACGAGCGCCGGGGCTTACGACCCATGGATGAAGCAGACGCTCCGCGACGCCGGCGTGGACCCATCCAAGGTCGATCTGCTCAACGTACCGTTCCCCCAGATGCCATCGGCTCTAAAGGCGGCGAACGTGGACGCCGCGATGTTCCAGGAGCCGTACGCCCAGGTCTACCTGAGTGAGTTCCCCACCGCGAAGATCCTGGTGCGGGGCGGCAACAAGGTCTCGTTCCGCGTCCTGACAACGGCGCGAGAGGACTGGCTCGCCAAGAACCAGGCGTTGGCTCAGAAGTTCTCGCTCGCGATGGCTGAGTCGCAGCAGTACGCTCGCCAACACCGGGACGAGGCGGCCGACGTTTCCACGCGCTGGATCACTGGCCTGGTGCCGGCCGTGGCGAAGAAAGCGATCGCTTACTATACCTACGATCCTCGCGTCTCGCAGCTCGTCATCGACTCCTGGCAGATGGAGGTCAAGTCGCTGCTAGAGGCCAAGCGCATCACCGAGAGCGTGTCTATCGAGCAGGGTTTCGACACCACGCTCCCGAAGCAGATCCTGCAGCAGTACCCCCAGTTCTTCAGCGACCTGAAGCCGACTCAGTAGCTTCGAGACCGACGTCGCAGAGGGCGGCGGTGCGCGGCCTCGCCCCCAGGCGGCAGGTGGCACCTGACGCCCCACAGCGCTCCCCTCTCCGGGCCAGCGAGGCGATGTCCGCGCTGGCAGCTCTCAACCTCCGCTGGTGGCGTCTGCTCGATGCGATTGCCCATCGTGAGAGCGGCATCCTGGGCCATGAGCTGGCTCTGGACGCCGATCAGCAGGGGCCCCTCCGCCGCCAGCGCCTGCTGGGAACGCCCCCGGTTGCGCCGCCAGCCGCTCCATCCGCGGAGCGTTCATCCCCCAGACCGTTCGCCACCGCGGCAGAGCCCCCCTGCTGCGAGGACCGGCCTCAGGTATCGGTCGAGCTCCAAGGCGCTCGTGGCCGTTCCTCGGGTCGTGTCGAAGCCGCTGTTGTTCAGCACGTGCGGGATGATCCGGATCCCGCGATGCGCCGCTGTTGAGAGCCCCATCCACGGCATCCCGAAAGCCCAGTTGGCGGTGACGTTGAAGACCATCTTCTCGGGCGCGGCACGCGGCGCCTCTGCCGGCCAGCCGACGCGGACACGTCGCGCGGAGACGCCTCCCAGGTGACCGCCTCTCGCATCCAGGGACGAGAGCGCGTAGACTAACCGTGGCTGTCCAAACAGCCCGGGTGAACGAAGAGCCGTGACCGCGAGGAGGAGGGATGCTGTGAGCCGCGAGCTTGCCTTCGCGACGATTGCCGAGCTGGCGCCAAGACTGGCGGCCAGGGAGATCTCGCCAGTTGAGGTAGTCCGCGCCGCCGTCGAGCAGGCGGAGCGGGTGCAGCCACGGATCAACTGCTTCATCTCGCTTCTCCCGGACCACGCGATGGCAGCAGCGCGCGAGGCCGAGCGCGAGATCATGGCTGGCCGGTACCGGGGGCCGCTGCACGGCATTCCGTACTCGGCCAAAGACCTGTACGCCACTCGCGGCATCCGCACCACGAACGGTGGAAAGGTCACCGCGGACTGGGTGCCCGACTTCGACGCGACAGCGATCCTCCGGATGACCGAGGCTGGAGCCGTGCTGATCGGGAAGAACAACACGAGCGAGTTTGCCGCCGGTCCGACGACAGACAACATCCACTACGGGCAGGGGCTGAATCCCTGGGACACGACCCGGATCCCGGGCGGCTCGAGCGGGGGCTCGGGCGCGGCGACCGCGGCCGGGGCTGGTGTTTTCTCTCTGGGGTCCGACACGGGTGGCTCAGTGCGCGGACCGGGCTCATTCTGCGGGGTAGTCGGCTTGAAGCCGTCGTACGGGCGAGTCAGCAAGTACGGCATTACGACCATGTCATGGTCGCTGGACACGGCGGGCACGCTGACACGCTCGGCGCTGGACGCCGCGACGCTGCTCGAAGCGCTGGCGGGCCACGATCCGCTCGATCCGTCGACCAGTCACCGGCCGGTGGAGGCATATGGTCGCCTGGTGCGAGATGAGCTTCGCGGCCTGCGGATCGGGGTGCCCCGGGAGTACTTCTGGGAGGCGATCCACCCGGACGTCGAGGCGAATGTGCGCGCGGCAATAGCCCGTCTCGGCGAACTGGGTGCGCAGGTGCGCGAGGTCTCGATGCCGTGGATCTACCACTCCATGCCTGCTATCCACGTCATCTCGATGGTGGAGTCCAGCACGTACCACGATCCCTGGATGGCTCGCTGGGCGACCGACTATGGCGACGAGATCCTCGATCGCTGCATCATGGGGCGCGTATTCTCCGGGGCGGACTATCTGCGGGCGCAGCAGGTACGCAAGGCGGTGGTTCGACGTGCCGCGGAGCTGTTCCGGGAGATCGACATCCTGGCGACGCCGAACAACCCGATCGCCGCGCCGCCGATTAGCCAGGAGACCGTCGAGGTCAACGGCCAGGTCTTTCCGACGCGTCTCGGCCTGACCCGGTTGACGCGGCCGATCAGCGTGCTGGGCCTGCCCGCCATCGCGGTGCCGTGCGGCTTTGACCGAGACGGCCTGCCGACCAGCGTGCAGTTGGTGGGCGCGTCGTTCGCGGACGCGACAGTGCTGCGCGCGGCGTACCACTATCAGCAGATTACTGACTGGCACACGCGGCAGCCCCCCATCTGAGGCGCTCGTGTCCGTCCCGGACTGACGGATCCAGTGTGGCGCGTCACTATCCGTTCCTGGCGGGGCACGGTAGACTTGTGTACAGCGCGGAGCAGCGGACGTAATCTGCGCAAAGGAGCACGGCGATGCGAAGGCTGAACGTTCGAGAAGCGTTTGTGGGCGAACCGGCTGGCCTCTCGGATGTTGTCGATCTCGACTCAGACGAAGCGCTCGTGCTCTCGGTTCGGGGCGGCCAGGTCATCCTGGTCATGCCGACCGGCACCGATGAGCGCGAGGCATTCGACAAGGCGTCGGTAGTGCGGGGGATGCTGCGGCTGGAGAACGAGCAGATCCTGACATTCGAGATCCACGACGGCGCCGTCGGGGCGTTCATCGAGCCCGAATCGGCTGAGCTACACCGCCAGAGGGACGACTCGGCCTCGGGCGATCTTTCCGGGATCACCGCCTCGGCCTACGCGACGGTCGGCACGCGAGCCCGCGATGTGATGACGCGGAACGTCGTCTGGGTGACGCCGGACATCTCACTGCCCGAGGTCTCGCGGCTGCTCGCATTCCACAATGTCAGCGGCTTTCCGGTCTGCGACGACGAGAAGCTGGTCGGCATGGTGAGCGAGGCGGACGTCATCTGGAAAGTGGGCTCGCACGTCCGGGAGATCATGAGCGAAGAGGTGATCGCGGTACTCGAGGACACGGCGATCGACGAGATCGCGAGGGTGATGTCGCAGCACAAGATCAAGCGCGTGCCGGTGCTGCGAAACGGCGAGCTGGTCGGGATCGTCAGCCGGGCGGATCTGGTACGGGCGGTCGCGGAGCGCGCCTGAGACGCCGCTCGGGAGCCAGGTGAATCGAGGCCGGGCGCCCAAGCCGGCTCGGTCGCCCGGCTCCGTCCGAGTCTAGCGTGGCTCGGGCGCGGCGTTTGGATCGCCGGTGTCGTCGGGCAGGTCGTCACGCGAGCCCCACTCTTCCCAGGAGCCGTCGTAGATTTCGACAGTTGGATAGCCGGCCATGCGGAGCGCCAGCGCGGCGTGGACAGCCCGGACGGCGCCCTGGCAGTAGGTGATGACGCGCTGGCGCGGTGTCACGCCAAGCGCCTCGTGGCGCGCGCGGATCGCCTCTGGATCGAGGAATGTCCGATTGCCGTCCCAGTCCAGGTTGTCGTTCCAGAGCGCCCAGACCGAGCCTGGGATGCGCCCGCCGTGCTTTGCGCGGTTCTCCTCGCCGGTGTGCTCGCCCCAGCGGCGAACGTCCAGGATGACGGTGTCCGCGTCGTTCAGCGCCGCCAGCACCTGATCAGCGGTGACAACCTGACTCGTGTTGACGTCTCGAACGGAGAACGTTGCCGATCGAGGGACGGCTGGCTCGGTGGAGATTGGACGACCTTCGGCACGCCACTTGGTGATGCCGCCCTCCAGAATTCGGACGTTGTCGTGGCCGACGACCTGCAGCACGAGCCAGACGCGGCTCACGTGGTGGCCGCCCTCGTCGTCGTAGCCGACGAGGATCGTGTCATCGCCGACGCCCAGGCGCTCCATGACCTGCCGGACCTGTTCGCCGCGCGGCAGTCTGTAGGCGATCGGATTGTCCGTCGTCTTCAGCTCAGCCGGCCAGTCGAAGAAGACTGCGCCGGGGATGTGGCCCTTGTCGTATTCGGCGTGGCCGGACATGCCGGGGGCGTAGTAGTTGCGGCAATCGACGATTCGCACGCGGGGGTCATCAAGATGGTCTGCCAGCCAGGCCGTGCTGACGAGCAGATTGTTGGGAGCAGCAGCGTTCATGGATAGCACCTCTGGATGAGAACTGTAGCCAGCGCCTGGCTTGGAAGCAACGCCCGCGTTGAGCGAACTGGGTGTCCGTCAGTTGCTTGCGTGGTTGTCGCAGCCAGCCCCAGGGGAGGGGGCGCGACGGGAACCCCTGGGGGTTGCGACCACGCTCGCAAGACTCTGACGGGCACCCGGGCGAGCTCGCCTCCTGGCACGCGGGGGACTCCGGCGGTATGCTACCCCGGAAACGGTGATCTTTACGGGGGTAGACATGGCCGTTCAGCAGAGTCAGTCCACCATCGACGAAGAGTACTGGCGGCGTTTTGCCACATCCGCCGAGCTGTACGCCCGGGCCCGGAACGCTATTCCGGGCGGCGTCACACACGACAATCGGAGCTTCTCCCCATTTCCGATCTACGCGAGGCGGGCCGCCGGCGCGTACAAGTGGGACGCGGACGGCAACAGGCTGCTCGACCACTGGATGGGACACGGCGCGCTGCTCCTGGGCCACAACCACCCCGACGTGACGCGGGCCGTACACGAGGCGCTCGATCGCGGAACCCACCTCGGCGCCTGCCACGAAGACGAGGTCGAGTACGCCGAAGTCGTTCGTCGACTGATCCCGTCCGCCGATGAAGTGCGCTTCACCCTCAGCGGCACGGAGGCCACACTGCTGGCGATGCGAGACGCCAGGGGCGCCAGCGGCAAGAGCAAGATCGTGCGTTTCGAGGGCAACTTCCACGGCTGGCACGACTACGGGATGATCGGTTACCAGCCGCCCTTTGACGTCCCGACCTCAGCCGGCGTGCCGCCAGCGGTTCAGAGCACCATGGTCACCTTGCCGGCCAACGATATCGACCTCGTTCGACGGACGTTGGACGGGTCGGACGACATCGCGGCGGTCATTCTCGAGCCGGCCGGCGGCTCGAACGGCATCATTCCGCCGGATCTCGAGTTCGTGCGAGCGCTGCGCGAGCTGACCCGGGCGAAGGGCGTCATTCTCATCTTCGACGAGGTGATTACCGGCTTCCGATGGTCACCCGGCGGGGCGCAGCAGTACTACGGGATCATCCCGGACATGACGACGCTGGCGAAGATCGTGGCGGGCGGACTACCGGGCGGCGCGGTGGTCGGCCGAGCCGACATCCTCGACGTGCAGAAGATCGTGGGAGACGCCAAGCACGACCGCTTCGAGCGCGTGCTACACCAGGGGACCTTCAACTGCAACCTGCCAACCGTCGCGGCCGGGACAGCCGCGTTGAAGATCGTCGAGCGGGGGGAGGCAACGGCGCACGCGAGCCGAATGGGGGAGCTGCTTCGCCAGGGGATGCGTGAGAAGCTCATGCAGCGCGGAGTGCCCGGCATCGTCTATGGCGAGTGTTCGGTGTTCCACGTGCTGCTGGGCGAGGGCATGCAAGAGGCGGTGGCGCGACGCGATGTGCCGGGGATCTTTGGGGCCCGCGGCGCGGGGGCATCGCTGTGTAAGGCGATGCTGCTGGAGGGAGTGCACTACATGCGCACCGGCGGCTTCGCAAGTGTGGCTCACGGCGAGCCGGAGGTGAGCTTCAGCATCCAGGCGTTTGACCGGGCGTTGCAGCGGCTTCAGGTCGAAGGCATCGTCTGAAGCGTGGCAGGACAGAGGAGCCCCGGCCAACCGGCCGGGGCTCGGGTGCGTCTGAGAGGAGCTCGGTCTAGTACTCTGGCATCGGCGGAGCCGCCGCTGCCTTCTCCTTCTCCGGGAGCTCCGTAATGAGGGTCTCGGTCGTCAGGATCATCGTGGCGATCGAGGCCGCGTTCTCCAGCGCCGAGCGCGTGACCTTGAGCGGGTCGATGATGCCGCGCTCGATCATGTTGGCGTACTCGTTCTTCGCCGCGTCCCAGCCCTCGCCCGTCGAGCGAGTCTTGACTTCGTTGACGATGACCGAGCCTTCCTGACCGGCGTTCGCGGCGATGCGGCGCAGCGGCTCCTCGAGGGCACGGCGGAGGATGTTGATCCCGGTCGCCTCGTCGTTGGAGCCCTTCCACTCCTTGAGCTCGCGCTCGAGTCGCGGAAGCGCTTTGATGTAAGCGGAGCCGCCGCCTGGGACGATGCCCTCCTCCACCGCCGCTCGGGTGGCCTGGAGCGCGTCCTCGACGCGGTGCGTCTTCTCCTTCAGCTCGACCTCGGTGGCCGCGCCGACCTTGATGATCGCGACGCCCCCAGCCAGCTTGGCCAGCCGCTCCTGGAGCTTCTCACGGTCGAAGTCCGAGGTTGTCTCCTGGATCTGCGCCCGGATCTGCTGGATGCGACCCTTGATCCGCTCCTCGGAGCCGCGGCCTTCGATGATCGTCGTCTCGTCCTTGTTGGACGTGACCCGGCGCGCCCGGCCGAGGTCCTGGACGGTGGCAGAATCGAGCTTGCGGCCGGCCTCTTCGGTCAGCACCTGGCCGCCGGTGAGGATTGCAATATCTTCGAGCATCGCCTTGCGGCGATCGCCGAAGCCGGGCGCCTTCACCGCGAGCACGTTGATCGTGCCGCGCAGCTTGTTCACGACCAGCGTGCCCAGGGCCTCGCCATCCACGTCCTCGGAGATGATCAGCAGGTTCTTGCTGACCTGGAGGAAGCGCTCCAGCACGGGCAGGATGTCGGCGATGGCCGAGACCTTCTTGTCCGTGATCAGGATGTAGGGCTCTTCGAGCACGGCCTCCATGCGCTGCGGGTCCGTGATGAAGTAGGCCGAGATGTAGCCGCGGTCGAACTGCATGCCCTCGACGTAGTCCGTCTCGAACTTGAGGGTCTTCGACTCTTCGACCGTGATCACGCCGTCCTTGCCGACTTTGTCCATGACCTCGGCGATCAGGGTGCCGATGTCCTGGTCGGCGGCGGAGATGGCCGCGACCTGGGCGATTTCGGTCTTGCTCTGAATGGTCTTCGACTGGCTCTTGAGCTCATCGACGACCATCTGGACGCCCTTCTCGACGCCGCGCTTCACCTGGAGCGGGTTCGCGCCAGCCGTGACGTTGCGGAAGCCCTCGTTCACGATCGCCTGGGCGAGTACGGTAGCGGTGGTGGTGCCGTCGCCGGCCACGTCGTTCGTCTTGGTCGCGGCTTCCTTCAAGAGCTGGGCGCCCATGTTCTCGAACGGGTCCTCGAGCTCGATCTCCTTGGCGATGGTCACGCCGTCGTTGGTGATCGTGGGCGGACCAAACTTCTTGTCAAGAACCACGTTGCGACCCTTGGGGCCGAGGGTGATCTTGACCGCGTCGGCGAGGGCGTCGATGCCGCGCTTCAGCGCTCGGCGCGACTCCTCGTTGTAAGCTAGCTGCTTAGCTGGCATTCATTCCTCCTGGACCGGGTGCGCCGGGACGTCGGCTAGTTGGCGCTTTCCATGACCGCGAGAATGTCCTTCTCGCTCAGAATCAGAAGCTCGTCATCTTCGAGCTTGAACTCGGTGCCGGCGTACTTCGCGAAGAGCACGCGGTCGCCGGCCTTGACGTCCATCGCGACGCGGTCGCCGTTGTCGAGCACGCGGCCCGGGCCGATAGCCAGGACTTCGCCCTGCTGGGGCTTCTCTTTGGCGGTGTCGGGCAGCACGATGCCGCTCTTGGTGACCTCTTCACGAGCGAGCGGCTTGACCACGACGCGGTCGCCGAGCGGTCGAAGGCCGAGAGCCATGAATTCCCTCCTCCGTGGGATCGATAACGCTGCTTAGCGCTCGAGATGGTGGGGTGTTAGCACTCGCCATCTCGGAGTGCTAACAGAGAAAAGTGTAGCGGTGCCACAGAGGGCGAACAAGCCTCTGGCCCCGTTCCGGAGGCCGCCTTACGGTGATCTAACGCAATTCTTACGGCTCTCTGACGAGGCCGCTCAGGCGAGGGGAAGGGCGGGAATCGCGTCGAGGTCCAGGCCCGAGCGATCGCCCGCTTCGTACTGGAAGTGCCCGGCCGCGGCGATCATCGCGCCGTTGTCCGTGCAGAGCGCGATCTCCGGTACGAGCATCGGGACGGGGCTGCGCGCCTCCATCGCCTGGCGCAGGGGGAGGTTCGCGGCCACGCCGCCCGCCAGGAGCACCTGCCTGGCGCCGAACTCCTCGACGGCGCGCAGCGTCTTCGTCACCAGGACGTCCACGACGGCATCCTGAAAGGCCGCGGCGACATCTGCCACCGGCTTCTCGCCAGGCAGCGATTCGACCAGGTGGAGGACAGCCGTCTTGAGACCGCTGAAGCTGAAGTCATAGCTCCGCCCCAGCCAGGCGCGCGGGAGCTTGAACCGGTTTGGGTTCCCTGAGGCAGCGGCGCGCTGGATCGGCGGCCCGCCGGGGAAACCGAGGCCCAGCATCCGGGCGACCTTGTCGAACGCCTCGCCGGCCGCGTCGTCGATCGTCCGGCCCAGACGGCGGTATTCGCCATGGCCAGTCATCAGGACGAGGTCGCTGTGGCCACCTGAGACGACCAGGCAGACGAGCGGGAACTCCGGCTCCGGCACGACGCCCGTCTTCTTCACCAGCCAGTTCGCATACACGTGGCCGCCGAGGTGGTTCACGCCGATGAGCGGCAGGCGGCGGGCGTAGGAGAGCGCCTTGGCCGCGTTGAGGCCGATCAGCAGCGCTGGCGCCAGGCCGGGTCCGTGCGTCACGGCGATCGCGTCCAGATCGCCCCAGTCACGCCCGGCTCTCGCGAGCGTCTCCTCCAGGACTGGGACCATCGCTCGCAGGTGGAGTCGGGCAGCCAGCTCCGGGACGACGCCGCCGTACCGCTCGTGCATCTCGAGCTGGGTCGCGACGACGTTCGCTTCGACATGCCGCCCATCCAGCACGATCGCGGCGGCCGTCTCGTCGCAGGAGGTCTCGATCCCAAGGACGCGTGCCATGCTGGAAGTATAGGTTGCGCTCGAAGGATCGTCGCCGAAAGCTGGCCCCTCGCGATCCGCGGAGTTGTTGACCGATTGGCCAATCCTGCCTAGCATCCCAGTGAGCCGCGCTTTCGCCCGGAACGGGCTCGATAGCGCTAGTACCGACGAACGGTGGTGCAGGCAACGTGGCATCGCTCCCGCCATTCCTTGAGACCCTCGTTCGCCGTGATACGGCGTTTGCACGCCTGGTGGTCGACGTTCGTGAACGAGCGCTCTACACACCCGGAGCGCTGGACGTGAAGACCAAGCTGCTGATCGCGTTCGCCCTGGACGCTGCGGACGGCCGAGAAGAGGGCGCCCGCATTCTGCTGGGCCGGGCGCGAGAAGCAGGCGCCACTGACGACGAGATCACGGAGGTCCTCCGAGTCCTGTATTCTGTGGGCGGGCTTCAGAACCTATCCCTGCCGTTGCAGCTCGTCGAGCCAGACCCCGCCTGATCCTGTTCGGGCAGCGGGTGACGGCGCCTGGCCGCACCGCCGTCACGTCGCTCAGAGAGGTGTCTCACCGTGCGAACTTCCCAGGTCCGCGACCGTCTGCGTCGGATCGCTCGCCTGACATCTCCCGCGCGCATGGGAACAGCGCTCGCCATGTCCGCTGCGCTGGCGCTCGTGGCCTGCGCGCCGGCTCCCGCGGGGCCGATCAAGATCGGCGGCCTGGCGCCGCTCACTGGACCGCAGTCGACCTTTGGCGAGGGAGCTCGCCTGGGAACCGGGATCGCGGTTCGCGACATCAACGCGGCGGGCGGCGTCCTCGGGCGACCGCTCGAGATCGTCATGCGCGACGACGAGGCCAATCCAACAAAGGCGGTCCAGGCGGTCCAGGAGCTGGTCAGCAACGAGAAGGTCAGCGCACTGATCGGGCCGATCAACACGCCGAGCGCGCTGGCAGTGGCCGCGCCGGTTGGCGAGGCAAAGCTTATCGATCTGCAGATCACGACCGGCACGGCGACCGTCGATCCCCAGAAGAGCCCGACCATCTTCCGCCCGCAGTACTACGCGTCGCAGGAAGCTAACGTCATGCTTGACTACGCGCTGAAGACGCTGGGGAAGAAGTGCCCGGGCATCCTGGCGGATTCGACGGGGTACGGACAGGGCGGCGTTGCCGAGCTGAAAGCGTCGCTTGACGCGCGCGGCGTCAAGCCGTGCGGCGAGGACCAGAGGTACAACTCCGGCGAGGTGGACATGACCGGCCAGCTCAGCCGGATCATCGCGTCGAACGCTGATGTCATCCTGGCCTGGGGGTTGGGACACGAGCTGGCGAACGCGGCGCTGGGGCTTCAGAAGCTCGGCTCGCCACTCAAGATGGTGGGGGCGTCCGGCATCACGACCGTTGGGTTCCGGGCACTCTCAAAGGACGCGGGCGCGGGCCATGTCGGCGTGTACTCCAGGCGATTCAGCGCTGGCGACGGCGCGCCGGCAGATGCCCGGGCCCTGAACTTCGTCGACCAGCTCGACAGGTTCGCCAGTGGGTCGTGGGAAGCGCAGACGATCGTCAGC
>JADZDV010000542.1 GCA_020850915.1 Chloroflexota bacterium
CATGACGATCGAGGCCCTGGCTCTCGGTCGCGCCGAAGAACGGGCGCGCGGTGTGGCACGCGACTGGTCGTGAGCCTGCCGGTCAGTCGACCACGCAGCAACATGTTGGGGTCGCACGCTGCGAGGTGCGAGCCATTGCCCTGCTGAACGGGGCGCAGTATAGTGCTCGCAACGTGCGAGTCTGGCTTGAGGGCGCTGCCCGGGTGCCTGGCGGCGGCCGGCCGAGTGATGGGACGGGGGTGAGTGTACGATGGTGACGCGACCGAGCCTGGTGTTCCGAATATTCGCGACAACGGCTGTCGGGCTGGCGCTGGCGGCGTGCAGCCCGGCCCCGGCGGCGCCAAAGGCGCCCGAGGCGCCAACCACGGCGCCCGCCAGACCGGCCGCCCCGGCGGCCCCGGCGGCTCCAGCGGCTCCGGCAGCGCCCGCCGCCTCGCCCGCGGCCGCCGCTCCGGCCGCCTCACCCCTGGCCGCGGCTGCCGCTCCAGCCGCCTCACCCCCGGCCGCGGCGCCAGGTTCGTCGCCGGCTGCCGGGCCGGCGGCGCCAGCCCCCGCTGCAAGCGCCGCGCCGGTCACCGCGATGGCAAGCATCGCGGCCAGCTTGAACTTCATGCCGTTCTACGCCGGCGTGGAGAAGGGGATCTTTCTCAAGCACGGCATCGACCTGAAGCTGCGCATCCACACCTCCGGCCCGGACATGGCGAAGGCGCTGGCGGCAGGCGAATCCCAGCTCTCCGTCCAGGCGTTCTCAAACTTCCCCAGCGCCATCGATCAGGGGCTGCCGTTTGTCGGCGTCGCCAACACCCTGGGCGACGCCACGCGCGCCACGTCCGACCGCAACATGCTGATCACGGCGCGCGACGCCAGCAACATCAAGACGCTCCAGGATCTGGTCGGCAAGAAGGTCGGCCTGATCCCGAACGGCACGCCGGACCTGTATTTCCGCGAGGTGCTCTCGAAGAACGGCGTCGCGGCCGACCAGGTGCAGTTCGCCAACGTGCCCGCGGCCAGCACCGTCACCGCGATGCAGACCGGACAGGTGGACGCCGTCGTCACGATCGAGCCGGAGGGCACGCGCGTGCTGGCGGAGGTCCCGAACACCCACCTGGTGCTCCAGGGCGGCAACTACATCGCGTACTTCTCGCTGCTCGTCGTCACCAGGGACCAGATCGCCAAAGATCCGGCGTTCGTCCCGAACGCGGTGGACGCGATTGCCGAGGCCTGCTGGTGGGTCCGCCAGAACGCCGGCGAGGCGGGCGAGATCGCCACGCGCTGGGTGCCAGGCCTGTCGGTGGACGTGGCGAGGAAGGCGACGCCGAACGTGGACTTCGACCCGCGCGTCTCGACGCTCATGCTGGGCGCGCTGCGGAACGAGAGTGTGAAGCTGATCAACCAGAAAAAGATCAAGCAGCCGGTCGATCCGGCGCAGGTGACGGAGTTGCGCTTCATCCGCGAGACGATCAAGCAGCATCCGGAGTGGTTCGCGGACCTGAAGTCGGTCGAGTAATGCGCCCGTCTGGCGATCTTCCGCTGAGCAAGGTCGACTTGCTGGCGGCCTATCGGCGGATGCTGTTGATCCGCCGGTTCGAGGAACGAGCCGGCGAGGCGGCGGCGCAGGCGCACATCCCCGGCAGCGCGCACCTCTCGATCGGCCAGGAGGGTGTGGCGGTGGGCGTCTGTCTGGCGCTGCGGCCGGACGACTCGCTGACGACGACTCACCGCGGGCACGGCCACGTCCTGGCCAAGGGCGCCGAGCCGAGGTACGTCATGGCCGAGCTGATGGGCCGCGCGACCGGCTACTGCAAGGGAAAGGGCGGCTCGCTGCACGTGGCGGATGTCAGCCATGGGATCCTCGGCGCCTGCGGCATCGTGGGGGGCGGCATCCCGTTCGCCACCGGCGCCGCGCTGGGTGATCGGCTGGAGGGGCGCGAGAGGGTGACGGTCTGCTTCTTCGGCGAGGGCGCCGCGAACCAGGGCACCTTTCACGAGTCACTGAACATGGGGGCGCTCTGGAGACTGCCGGTGGTCTACGTCTGCGAGAACAATCAGTACCAGATGACCACCCACAGCCGCGAGAGCACCTCCGTGGCGGACATCGCCGTGCGAGCCGCGAGCTACGGCATGCCGGGCGTGGTGGTGGCTGGCGACGACCTCCTGGCGGTGTGCGAGGTGGCGCGGACGGCCGTGGACCGCGCGCGACGGGGCGACGGGCCAACCCTGATCGAGGCGAAGACGTACCGCTATCGCGGCCACTCGGAGGGGATCGACCGCATCCTGTCGCGACCGTATCGGCCGGAGTCAGAAGTCGAGGCGTGGCAGAGGCAGCACGACCCGATCGCCAACTTCGCCGCGTGGCTGGAGCACGTCGGCCTGCTGGACGCGACGCGCGCGGCGCGGCTGGACGAGCAGGCCCGGGCAGAGGTGGAGGCAGCGGCCCGGTTTGCGCTCGAGAGCCCGGAGCCTGAGCTGGCGACGGTGCTGGAAGACGTCTTTGCGACGGGAAGCCTGGACGCATGAGCGAGCGACAGCTCAGGATGATCCCGGCCCTGAACGAGGCGCTCCGCGAGGAGATGCGGCGCGACCGCCACGTCTTCGTGATGGGCGAGGACGTCGAGATCGCCATCTGGGGCACGACCGGCGGGCTCCTGGAGGAGTTCGGCCCGGCGCGGGTCCGCAACACGCCGATCTCCGAGGCGGCGATCGTCGGCTCGGCACTTGGCGCGGCGGCCGTGGGAGCGCGGCCAGTGGTGGACCTGAACATCTCGAGCTTCCTGTACGTAGCGGCCGACCAGCTCGTGAACCAGGCCGGCAAGCTGCCGTACATGGTGGGCGGCCAGATCAAGCTACCGGTGGTGTACCTCTCCTACAGCGGAGCCTGGGGCGCGCATGGGGCGCAGCACTCCGACTCGCCGCACGCGATGTTCGCCAACGCCCCTGGTCTGAAGATCGTCCTGGTCTCCACGCCGCGTGACGCAAAGGGGCTGCTGAAGACCGCCATCCGGGACGACAGTCCGGTGCTGTTCTTCGTCCCGATGGTGCTGCTTGGTGCGCGCGGTCCAGTGCCTGAGGCTGAAGAGTGCATCCCGTTCGGGAAGGCGGATATCAAGCGGGCTGGCCGGGACGTGACCGTCGTGGCCACGGGGGCGATGCCGCGGCTGGCGCTGGCGGCGGCGGCATCGCTCGAGCAGGAGGGCATCTCCGTGGAGGTGGTGGACCCGCGCACGATCGTGCCGCTGGACAGGAGCACAATTGTCGAGTCGGTCGCGCGCACCGGACGACTGATCGTCGTGGACGAGAGCCACCGGACCTGCGGGTTTGCAGCGGAGGTGGCGGCGGTGGTGGCAGATGAGGCGTTCGACGCGTTGCGCGCTCCCATCCGACGGCTGACGGCGCTGGACGCGCCGTTCGCCTACAACCCGCGGCTGGAGGCGAGCGCGCTGCCGAGCGTTGAGCAGATTGTGGCCGCGGCGCGGCAGCTCATGGAGCGGCGTCGAAACGGCTGATCC
>JADZDV010000543.1 GCA_020850915.1 Chloroflexota bacterium
CGGCAAGCCGGATATCGTGGCAGAAGGGTCGCCCTCCTGGATCGACGCGCGCGCTCGAGATGCCGAGCACCGCGAGATGCTGGTCGCGCTGCGATTCCACTCTCGCTTGACGGTGCCGCTCCTGGCGGATAGCCACGTGCTGGGTGCGATCTCGCTGGTGACGTCCGCCTCCGGTCGGCGCTACACGGAGCGGGACTGCCTGCTCGCAGAGGCGCTCGCCTCGATGTGTGCCCTGGCGATCAGCAACGCCCGGCTGCTGAGCCAGGCGGCGCGGAGCCGTGCTCGGCACGAGGTGCTCGTACGCACCATGCGGCGCTGGCGTGCCGCGGAGCAGGTCGACGAGCTGCTGCGCGACCTGCTGCGCGACGCCCGCGACCTGGTCGGAGGCATGCAGGCAGCGATCCAGCCCTGGGATGAGCATCGACAGATGCTGGTCGGCGGCTGGTGCACGCTGGTTGGCGACCTCACGACCGAGGTCCATTCAGGCCAGGGGGTCAGCGGTCGCGCGGCCTTCTGGAAGCAGACGGTCGTGGCGAATGAATACCAGCGTGACTACGCCGGTGAGAACGCCGGCCTGCCGGCTGACATCGAGGCCGTCCTCGCTTCGCCGCTGCTCGGCCGCTCGCGGCTGCTCGGCGTGCTGACCGTCACCAGAGAGGGAAAGAAGCGCGAGAGCTTTCAACCGTTCGGACAGGAGGACGTCGAGACGCTCGAGCTGGTCGCCGGCCTCGTCTCCTCGCTGCTGCTCGAGCGGTCGCGGCCGCTCACCGCCCCCAGCGGCGCGGATGGAGGCACCGGCCTCTCGCCAGCCGGGACGACCACCGAGCAGACGGGATGACGGCCGTCGGCCGATTCCGTCATACTACGGTCCGTACATCCTCGGTTCCGTTTCAGGAATGAAACGGATGGGTCCGGTCCTGGAGGCTTTCCTCGCATGCTCCGCTTCATCGCCGCCGCGCTCACGTTGCTCTCCGCTGCCGTGTGGCGCCCCGGTGTCGCCGCTGCCGCGGACGACACGCAGACGTTCCAGAGCTCCCAGCTTGGCATCTCTTTCGACTATCCAGCGAAGTGGCAGGCTGGGCCGCGCCAGCCGCTCGGCCTGCTCCCGAACGAGCTGGCGACGGTGGCCGCGCGCGGCGACAACGGCACGGAATTCGCTCTGGCGCTGTACCGCGCGACCGTCCACGTCAACGACGGCAATCGCGACCAGTTGATCGCGCAGCTTGATGGCATCGCGGCGGGAATGATGGCGAAGCTCTCTGGTGCCCGGCAGCTCAGCGCGGACGAAGCCGATACCATCGAGAGCTCCGATGGCAAGGTCTACACCTACCAGTACACCGCCGACCGCCAGACGATGCGGGGCGAGCTGACGCTGGCGCTGCACGAGAACCTGGTCATCGCACTCGTCCTAACCGCGCGGGACCGGGATTTCGACGCTCGGCAAGACGACTTCGACACCATTATTTACAGCCTCCTGGTGCCATGGAGCATCCCGGACGAAGAGACCGTGACGTACGACAACCCGGACTCGCAGATCACGTTCGATTATCCGGCGACCTGGCAAACCGGCCCCAGCGCCCCGCTTGGCTTGCTGCCGAACGAGACGTTCACCGTCGCGACCAGGGGCGACGCCTCCACGCAGGTCGCGCTCGCACTCTACACGCTCCCCGAGCCGGTGAACGACGCGACGCTCGCAGACCGGCTCGGACAGTTCGACGCGGCGGCCGCGGCAGTGGTTGCGAACCTGCCTGCCGGCAAGCTCATCAACAGCGAGGGTTGCGACGATCTGGACGACGCGTCGGCGCGACTGTACTCCTACCAGTACACCGACGGCGGCCAGCCGATGTACGGCGAGATGATCGTAGGCGTTCATGAAGCCGTTGCCATCCAACTGGTCTCCACCGCCAGAGACGGGGAGTTTGACGGCAAGCGCGGCTACCTCGAGTCGGTCCGCGACAGCCTCTATCTGCCGTGGAGCCTTCGCTAGGGGCGCCCCCTACCCGGACTCTGAACGTCTAGACGAGAGCGCTCGACGACCGTCGAGCGCTCTCGCTTCCTGTCCGGCGTGGTCGCTCGCGGTGGCTGACGGGCGACAACACCGGACAGCATTGAGATTGTTAAGGCTCTTTACAATTTGAGCGGGGCTCGCTACACTTGCTCCGTGATCCCCTTTCCTTCTCGGTCTCTCCTTCGATCGTCCATGCTCTCCGCGCTCACCTCCGGGCGCCCCCGCGAAGCCATCAGCCGGCCCAGGCTGGTCGCGCTGGCCGCGCCTGTACTGGTCGGCTCGGCTGCGTACCTACTGGCCCGTCCCTTGCTCGCGCTCGCTCACGAATTGTTGATCCTGGCAGCCGCGCGTCTGCTGGGCAGCACGGCCAGCGCCGGGGCCGCCGCGGCGCTGAGCGGCGCCATGCCGTTCGATCCGGTGTACACCGCCACCCTGTTCTTCCTCCTGGCCGGCGTGCATGTCACCGGCGTCGCCGTGTCGGCGCCCGCCGGCGTCGTGCTGCACAGCGGCCTGCCCGGGGTGTTCCTGGACCCGGCGCTCGTGGCCAATGGGGCCTGGGCGTCGGCGGTGATCGAGCCGGGCGCCAGCGTCCTGGCGCGCGGGCTCATCGTCCTGAGCGCTGACGTTCTCTTCCTCGCCCTGGGGCTGTACCTGGTCCGCGGCCGGCAACAGGCTCGGTTCGGATGGCCAGGCGCCTTCGCCTGGCAGCGAGTGCCCGGCTGGTCGGTGGTGGCGGGCGCGCTGCTCCAGGCGCACATCGTCCTGAACCATCTGGCCGACAGCCCGATATCGCTGGCCGATCTCGAGGCGACGGGCCTGACATACGGCTTCTCCGTCCTATTCGCGGGTCCGGCCAGCGAGCGTCCGCGGCTGACCACCCTGCTTGGGGCGCTGCCGGCTCCCGTCCGCGATGGCCTGCTCGTCGTGTCAGCGGTGGTGGTTGCCTATGCACTGGCACTCATCTTGCTGCACGGGCTGGGACTCGTCTGGCGCGCCGTGCGCCGGGTCGCGCGTCGCACACCGCGCTCCGGTAGCCTCGCGGCACGGCGCGGTCCGTCCCGTCAGTCTGAGCGGATTCTCATCGTCAGGGGTGGGCTCGCCGCGTTCTCCCTGGCGTTCGCGCTCTCACCACTCGGCTCGTTCGCAAACGCGGACAGTCGCTTCCTGGAGCACCCACCAGAGCCTGACATCGGCGCGGCGGCTCCGCCGAGCGCCACGCTCGGCCCGCGCAGCTCGTCAGTGGCCGCGGTCGTGCCACCGCCTTGGAGCGCAGGCGAATCGGCCGGGGCGGCCTCGCTCACCGGGATGACTGCACCCTCGTTGAGCCCGGTGCCGAACGCCACGTCCACCGGCTCGCCTGGTGCGCCGCCCGTCCTGGCTGCCGCCCCGGCTCCGAAGTCCACAGTGTCCGGCCCGACGGTCGTGAGCGTCTCCGGGCAGCGTTACAGCTATACCTACACCGTAGGAGGCGTCCGCCAGGTCATCCGCGCCATGGGCTACAACCCGAAATTCCGGCAGCTTCCACCTGCCGAGCGAGCGGCACGGTTCGACCGCGACTTCTCGTTGATGCGCCAGGCGGGCGTCAACACGATCCTCGGCTGGGTCACCGATGAGTGGGACCGGCTGCTCCTTGACAAGGCCCAGGAGCGCGGCCTCGGCGTCATTCTGCCGTACGACATGGATCCGTCCCTCGATTACACGAACCCGGCGGTCCGCGACACCGTCGCCCGCGACGTGCTCGGCTGGGTCTCGGCCTATCGGGATCATCCCGCTCTCCGGATGTGGGGTATTGGCAACGAAGTGCTCCACAAGCTGGTCTACCCCTCCTGGCTGAAGCTGCGGGGTGATCCGCTGCTCGAGGCGCGAGCCAGCGCGTTCGCCGCGTTCTATGTCGATCTGATCGACCGCGTTCACCGGCTTGATCCGAACCACCCGGTCACCTACCGGGACGCGGAGGACGCCTACGTTCCGCGCATGCGCGATGCGCTGAACGCCGGTGGGGGGAGCCGTCCGTGGTTCGTCTACGGCATCAACATCTACACGCCCCGACTCGCGAGCGTGATCGCGAACTGGCCGACCCAGGGGCTTGACGTTGCGCTGTTGATCTCGGAGTTCGGCCCGGGCGGCGCCGGGCCCGGGGACCGCCCGAAAGGCTATCGCGATATGTGGAGCATGGTCCGGGCGCAGCCCGAGCGCGTGCTTGGCGGGGCGCCCTACGTCTGGACCACCGACGGCCCAGAGGAGGTGGACCGCATCTTCGGCCTCGTGGACCGGGGCGGCAAGCCGGTGGACGGCTCGCTCGCGGCGATCGGCCGCGTCTTCCGGGGTGAGGCGATCGCCGAAGTGCCCGCTTCCGCGACCTCCGGGGCGTCCCAGCAGCACCGCTGCGACAACGGCATCATGAGCCTGTTCCGCCGCACCCTTGAGGACGTGCGGGCCGACCCGAAGAGAGCGATCTTCCAGGCGAACACCCCGCCGAGCATCATGGGTCCGCTGGACAATCTGCCAGCGGACCCCGTCCAGTCGCGGGACCTGCGCTACGAACGGGTGAGCGATCCGGACCGTCTGGCCTGGCAGCGCCAGCTCGGCTACCAGGCCGAATGGTGGGTGACCTGGAACCCGCCCAGCCGGCCCGGCGATCAGTTTGCCCTCCTGATCAGCGAGCGCGATGGCCAGCTCTCAGTGGCCTACGTCTATCGCGGGCCTGGCTTGCCGTCCGAGGCCGGCTGGAGCTGTTGACCGTGGTCCGGCCAGGTTGGCATCTCGCGCACCCAGTCGTACCGCTCGTCGCGACGCTGGCGCTCTGCCTGGTCGCGGTGGCGGGCACCAGCCGGGCCCGCGCGCAGGCTGACCCGCCCGAGCCATGTGCCGTCCTGCCCACCGAGCCGCTCCCATTCCCCGGGCCGTTCGCCCAACCGCCGGCCCCGTCTCAGCTCGCCGACGGGACACCCGGCAGCCGGGTGAGCGTCGAGCGCGACGGTACAGGCTACCGTCTGCTGTTGAACGACGCGCCAAACGTGCTGCGAGGGATGGGCTACAACCCGCGTTACGCGGGCCTGCCGCTCGCCGAGCGCGCGGCGCGCTACCAGCGAGACTTCGGCCTGATGGCGGCGACGGGCGTCAACACCGTCCTGGGCTGGGATCCGGCTGAGTTCGACGGACTGACGCTGGACGCGGCCCAGCAGACTGGGCTTGGCATTGTGATGCCGTATGACCTGGACTGGCGTCTGGATCTGTCAGACCCTGCCGTGCGCTCGGCGCTCCAGAGCGACATCCTGACCTGGGTGGAGCGGTACCGCGGCCACCCGGCGGTCCGCATGTGGGGCATCGGCAACGAGACGCTCCATAAGCTGGTGCCGCCCATCTGGTGCAGCCAGGCACCGGAGCCCGAGCAGGCGCAGCGCGCCCGCGATCTGGCTGCCTTCTTCGCGGAGACCGCGGACCTCGTCCATGCGCTGGACCCGGACCATCCGGTGATCTACCGCGAGTCGGAGGACTCGTACGTGGGGTGGATGCGGGACGCGCTGGCGCCAGGCGGACCGCGGCCGTGGCTCGTCTACGGCTTGAATCTGTACACGCCGCGCATCGTCTCCGCGCTGGACGGGTGGCCAGCACGCGGGTTCGATACACCCCTGCTCATTTCGGAGTTTGCGCCCGGGCCTGAGAGCCGTCCGGCCGGCTATCGCGAGTTCTGGCGCGTGATCCGCGGCCACGCGGACATCGTGCTTGGTGGCGCCGTCTACGTCTGGTTCGCCGAGGGGCCCGAAGCGATCGACCGCGTCTACGGCCTCATCGGCCCGGATGGCCAGCCGGTGGACGGCTCGCTCCAGGTCATCCAGGACGCCTTCCAGAACACCCCCTGAGCCACCAGGCCCCACCCTTCCCCCTTCACTCTTCACTCTTCATCCGGCGCGGCGGCGGGCGCCAGTGTCACGATGGAGCGAGCGGGAACGAACAGGTCGGCATGCCCGTTTCGGAACATCACATGGCCCTGGTGCTCCATGTCGTTGTCCGAGTCGGTCAGGTAGACCTCCAGCGCCTGTACGTCGGGCAGA
>JADZDV010000544.1 GCA_020850915.1 Chloroflexota bacterium
GAGGAGCGCCTCGGTGCCCAGCCGAGCGAGCGCTTCAGCAACAGTCGAGACGATGCGGTCGAAGTTGCCGCCACGCGTCCCGACCGCGTTGCTCATCGGCGCGCCCTGGACCATGCGGCGCGCCAGTCCCGTGACTGAGTGACCACGGCCGCGAACGTCAGCCAGTCGAATGCTAGAACGGCGGACCCGTTTTCGTGCGACAGGCGCGCCCGCCATTGCGTTCTGTGGAAGCCATGCTGCACGCCGAAGAAGCTGGGCGGGTCCGCCGTAATGGCCGGCGCTCGAATCGCGCTACAGGGCTGTCTCGCTATCGGCGTGCGCGCCGACAGCGCCCCGCTCGCCGGCGGGGTGAGTGACCATCGGCGCGCTCCCCAGGCGTGGCGCTCGCGGCAAGCCGGTGACCTGCAGGATCTGCTGCTCGTCCAGCGTCTCGTGCTCCAGGAGCGCCTTCGCCAGCCGATCCAGCGCGTCGCGTTGCAGGCGGAGCAGTCGCAGCGCCTCCTGGTAGCCCACCTCCAGAATCCGGCGCACCTCGGCGTCCACCAGCTCGGCGGTCGCCTCGCTATACGGCTTCGCGCCGGGGAACGCCATCGGGTCCGGCTGGCCCAGAAAGGCGTTGTCCCGTCGGCCGAGCGTGACCGGGCCGATCTTGTCGCTCATCCCCCAGCGAGTCACCATCTGCCGTACCAGGTTGGTGATCTGCTCCATGTCGCTCTCGGAGCCGGTCGTCCGGCTGCCGTACACGACCTCCTCTGCCGCTCGGCCGCCCAGCGCGCCCACGATCCGAGCCCGCAGGTAGCCCTCGGCGTAGTTGTGGCGGTCGTCCTCGGGCCGCTGGTAGGTCACGCCCAGCGCCTGGCCGCGCGGCACGATCGTCACGCGGTTCACCGGGTCCGCGCCCGGCACCAGGAGTCCGAGAATGGTGTGACCGCCCTCGTGGTAGGCCACCCGCTCGCGCTCCTCGGGGTTCAGGAAGACCTGCCGCGCCGGTCCAAGAATGAGCTTCTCGAGCGCGTCCATGAAGTCGCGCTGGTGCACGCCGTTCTCGTTCCGGCGCGCTGCCAGGAGCGCCGCCTCGTTGACCAGGTTGCGCAGGTCTGCCCCCACCAGTCCCGGCGTCGTCGCGGCGACCTCGCGCAGGTCAACGTCTGGCGCGAGCGGCACGGTGCGTGTATGCACCTTCAGGATCGCCTCCCGGCCAACCTTGTCCGGCGACTGGACCGTGACCCGCCGGTCGAAGCGCCCCGGTCGCAGCAGGGCCGGATCGAGCACGTCTGGCCGATTGGTGGCTGCCAGGACGATCACACCTTCGCGCGAGCTGAAGCCGTCCATCTCGGTGAGGATCTGGTTCAACGTCTGCTCCTGCTCCGAAGTGCCGCCGTTGAGGATGCTCCCGCCCCGCGCGCGACCGATCGCGTCCAGCTCGTCGATGAAGATGATGGCCGGCGCCGCCTCTCGCGCCTGTTTGAAGAGGTCTCGAACCCGGCTCGCCCCAACGCCGACGATCATCTCGACGAACTCAGAGGCGCCCATGCTGAAGAACGGCACGCCCGCTTCGCCGGCCACGGCCCGTGCCAGGAGGGTCTTCCCTGTGCCAGGCGCGCCGACCAGAAGCACGCCCTTCGGGGCGGTGCCGCCCAGCCGGGTGTACTTGGACGGCTCCTTCAGAAAGTCGACGATCTCGATCAGCTCCTGCTCGGCCTCCTCGATACCGGCGACGTTCGCGAAGGTGACGCGCTCTGCGCCGTCCTTTGCCTGGTCGTAGCGCCGCGCGCGGCTGCGCCCGATGCCGAAGGGCCCGCCTGTGCCGCCCATCTGGCTCGCCGCGCGGTTCGACAGCCAGATGAAGCCGGCGATCAGCAGCAGCGTGGGGCCGAAGCTGATCAGCAGGTTCAGCCACCAGCTCCTCGGCTCGTCGATCGGGCGCGCGTTGATGACAACCCCGCGCCCTTCGAGCAGCGTCTCGAGGCCAGGCTCGGCAAAGGCCGGCATGACCGTCTCGAACTGGGTGGAGGTCTGAGAGCCAGGCTGGCCCTCAGGCGGGTACGTGACCGCCTGCTTGAACGTCCCCTGGATGATGTCCGCCCGGCTCATCACCTCGGTGACGTTGCTCGCCTGAACCTGCTGCTTGAAGAACGTGTACGGGACCTCGATCCGGCCGACGCGGTCCGGCACAATCGTCGAGGCGATGAAGTAATTGACCGCGAGCAGGATCGCGAAGAGGACCAGTCGACGCCACCAGGGCGCGCTCGGCCGGGCCGGCATCTTCGCGTTGGCGCCATTGCTCGCGGTTGGTCCGGAGCGGGGCTGCTGGCTCGGCGCCGTCCGCGACGTCTGGTTCGAGGCCGACGCGGGGCTGGACGCACCGGTCGACGGCGTGTTCGAGGATGCCATGCTGAAACCATCATGCAAGTTGTACGCCGGCTCCGTTGGGGGCCGGCGGATACGGCCGATGTCTCATCATAGCCGGCTCGCCGAGCCCGCGCCCTGCAACGGCGCCGTGCGTTCCTTTGAGGACGGCGTTGGGTGGGCAACGCCCGCGCTTCGAAGCCAGCCCCTCGCACCCGCCCCCCGGGGGTGCCGAGCGTCAGTCCTTCGCGCCGAGCCCGATGCTCGAGCCTAGCTCCCAGTTGTCCAGGTAGCCGCCCTTGCGCAGGGCGCGCAGGGTCTCCACGTGCGACCAGACGTACGGCATGCCGCATGGGATGACCTCGTGCTCCTCGATCAAGCCCGCCGCTCGATCGAGGTCGGCCAACAACCGCTCCCGCTGGACCTCCGTGAGATTCCGCATGGCGGCCGGGTCCTGGAGGGCGCGCCGCTGCTCGGCGGCGAAGCGCTGGGCCGAGGCCAGCGGGACCAGCGTCTCCGCCAGTTTCCCGTCGTCCGTGTTGTCCAGCAGCCAGCGCATGATCGCCTCGGCGCGGTCCTTGTTGCCGAGGTCGTAGTGATACTGCGCCATCCAGGCTGTCAGATAGGGCGACGGACCGGGCAGGCCGTGTCGCTCCGCTCGCGAGTAGGGAAGCTGGCGTATGTAGCCGCCGATCTCCACATTCCAGAGCGTCCGCTCAATCTGGTCGGCGGAGTTCATCACCATCCGCTCACTCGGCGCCCAGAGACCGAAGTAGTACGGCGCGATCTGGGTGACGTCAGAACGGGGATCGGGATAGCCCCGCGGATCGAGCCGGCGCAGGAACCGCCCCTCGGACGTCACGTTCTGACCGATCGCTCGCCGGATCAGCAGCGCCAGCCGACGGTACCGCTCGCCACCGTACACCTTGTGGCACAGTGCAAACGCCGCGGCGTGGGCGCAGTTGTTCCACAGGTCATAACCGCCGCTTCCCTGGTCGCCCTGGCCGGATATCGGAGTCTCAACGAGGTACAGGTAGGGATTCAGGGTGCGCGAGCGGATGAAGCCGACCGCTTCCTCGACGCTCTCCCGGATCTGGTCGGCCAGCGGGTCGTCGCCACTGCCGCGCACGTAGTTCATCAGCGCCCAGAGCGCCATCGCCGTCGCGTCAGGCTCTAGCTGCCCGGGTACCTCGGCGCCGTCGCTGTCGTAACGAGCAGCCCAGCTTCCCGTGGGACTCTGGATTGCGAGCAGGAAGCGACAGTACGGGCGCGCCGCCTGGAAATCACTCAGCTCGGTCAGCGTCGTGATGACAACCGCGAGCTCGCGCGTATGAACGTAAGGGTACGTACCGCCCGGGGGGGATGCCAGGATGCCGAGGCCGTGAGGAGGGCTGAAGGTGGCGGATGCGAGGATCTGCCGACTCTGGCTGAGAAAGTGATCGATCTCCTGCGTGCTGAGCGTGCTGGGCTTGACGGCCATCCTGCCTCCCTGTCGATTGTACCCCAAGCATCACGCGTTGCGAACCCGGCGCAACGCCGCGGGTGCGCCCGAACAATGTTGCAGGAGGCGCCGTCAACCGGTAGGGGCGGTCCCCCGTGGCCGCCCTTGGTCCTTCGACACACGTGGCCACGAGGCAAGGGGCGATCTGGCGATCGCCAGGGCAGGC
>JADZDV010000545.1 GCA_020850915.1 Chloroflexota bacterium
GCCTGCCCTGGCGATCGCCAGATCGCCCCTTGCCTCGTGGCCACGTGTGTCGAAGGACCAAGGGCGGCCACGGGGGACCGCCCCTACCGGTTGACGGCGCCTCCTGCAACATTGTTCGGGCGCACCCCTGCTGGTTGACCGGGACGGTGGCGGAGGGTAGGCTTGGGAACCCAGAGAGGCGGCAATCGATGACGGCGCGGTTCGACGAGCGGGTGCTGGCCAGCCCGGAGTCGCGCGGGCAGCGCGAGCGCGTTCTGCCCATCCTGTCAGCGGCGCTGGCGGCGGTCGATCCGTATGAGGCGGTGCGGCAGGCGCTCCAGCGCAATGGTGAGCGGCTGACCGTCGACGGCGAGACCTACGACCTGGCGCGCTTTCGCCGCGCGATCGTCGTCGGGGCCGGCAAGGCCGGCGCGCCGATGGCGCGGGCGGTCGAGGACGTGCTCGGCGACCGACTCACGGGTGGGGTCGTCAACGTCAAGCGCGGCCACGCCGAGGCGACCCGGCGCGTGGAGATCCGGGAAGCGGGCCATCCGCTGCCGGACGAGGCCGGGCTGGCGGGCACCGCCAGGATCGCCGAGCTGCCGCGGGACGCAAGCACGGATGACCTCGTGCTCTGCCTGCTCTCCGGCGGCGGCTCGGCGCTGCTGGAGCTGCTCCCGGACGACGTCTCGCTGGCAGACCTCCAGCAACTCACGGACCAGCTCTCGCGGGCCGGTGCGACGATCGGTGAGCTGAACGCCGTTCGCAAGCACGTCAGCCTGGTCAAGGGGGGCGGCCTGGCGCGACTGGCAGCGTCCGCTCGGGTCGTGACGCTGATCCTCTCCGATGTCGTCGGCAACCCGCTCGACGTCATCGCCAGCGGCCCCACCGCGCCCGATCCGACAACCTACCGCGACGCTCTGGCCGTGCTCGACCGCTACGACCTGCGCGCCAGCGCACCCGCCGCCATCCAGACGCGGCTGGAGGCGGGTCTTCGCGGCGAGCTGCCGGAGACGCCGAAGGCGAACGATCCAGTCTTCGCCCGCGTGCGCAACGTCCTGGTCGGGAGCAATGACATCGCGACGCGCGCGGCCGTGGCGGCGGCCGAAGCGCAGGGTTTCCACACGCTGCTGCTCTCGACCTACGTCGAGGGGGAGGCGCGCGAGGTCGGCAAAGTCCTGGCGGCGCTCGCGCGAGAGATCCATCTCAGCGGTCGCCCGTTGCCACGTCCGTGCTGCCTCGTGCTCGGCGGCGAGACGACGGTGACCGTGCGCGGGAATGGCCGCGGCGGACGCAACCAGGAGGTCGCCCTGGGCGCGGCGCTGAAGCTGGACGGACTACCAGACATCCTGGTTGCCAGCCTCGCCACGGACGGCAACGACGGGCCGACCGACGCAGCAGGGGCGATCGCGGATGGCAGCACGCTCCGCCGCGCCGCCGCCCTCGGACTCGACCCGCACGCCGTCCTGGCCCACAACGACGCCTACTCCTTCTTCGACGCCCTCGGCGACCTCCTGCTCACCGGCCCAACCAACACGAACGTCAACGACCTGGCCCTGGTGGTAGCCTTCTAACCCGGCGGCGCTCCAGTCTAGTGTGGCACCAACAAGCAGTCGAGGCGCGCCGGCACGGCGGGAGCGGATATGCCAGAATACGGCCAGGCGCTTGTGCGACACGGCTCATCGAGGAGGGGCTCAATGGCGGTCTACGAGCTGCGGACGTCGGGGGTCCGCGTGGGGCGCATCGGCGAGTTCGAGGCGCGGGTGGAGAGGATGCTGCCGGAGCGCGAGCGGTACGGGAAGCTCGTCGGCTGCTGGCACACCGAGATCGGGCCGCTGCCGCAGGTCGTGGAGCTGTGGCACTTCGAGGATTTCGCCGCCCTGGGCGAGGCGGCCTCCGCGACGTTCTGGAGTCGCGGCCTGCCGCCGGAGTCCGACGACATCGTCATGTCTGCTCAGTCGGACATCCTGATGCCGGCGAAGTGGATGCGCCCGGTCAGCGGCGAGCCGGAGACGCGGGGGCCGTTCTACGAGATGCGCAGCTACGTCGTGCGCCAGGGCACCCTGCCGCCAATGCTCGAGACCTGGGGCGAGTGGGTGGAGGAGCGCGAGAAGTATGGCAAGAAGGTGGGAGTCTGGGGGACAATGCTCGGCAACCTGGACAAGATCGTCCACATCGACCCATATCCGGACCTGAACACCCGCGTGCTGACCCGCCAGAAGGTGATCGACCTGGGCATCTGGCCGCCGTCCCCACCGCCCGAGGGTAACTATATCGTGACCCAGGAGATCAAGATCATGCTTCCGGCGCGCTTCTCGCCGCTGCAATAGAGAGAGTCTACTGACCGAGGCTACGTGGTCAGCCCAACATTCAGTGACGAAGATCGCACACCAGATGAGACCCGGAGCGGAACAATGTCTCAGTATTGCCCTGGCACAGCTTCGGTATTTCGCTGATTTACTTTCGTTTGCACGCGCGCATTGCTCCGCTAGAGGTTGTGTGAAGAAATTGGACTCCGGGTGCTGCGCGAGCAGAGGCTACTGTCCCAGCAGGAGCTCTCTGCGATGGCGGGCGTATCGAAGACGACCGTCGTCAATGTCGGGCGAGCTACCACCAGGCCCCATCCTGGCACGCTTCAGAAGCTTGCCGAGGCCCTCGGGGTTGAACCAGGCGCGCTTGCCGAACACTTGCAGCGTCCCGCGCCTCGACGCCGACAGTCATGGCGCGGGCGAGCTGACTGTCCAACGGGGAGCCGTAGGTTGAGACCTACGTACATCTACAGGCAGCCGGTCCTGGGACTCTATCACCCCGCCCGCTCCATCATGCCGAGCACGCGCTCCAGCAGC
>JADZDV010000546.1 GCA_020850915.1 Chloroflexota bacterium
CCAGCGTACGCGCTCACCGGCTCCGCGTCACGACCCTGCGACACCGTTGTGACGCCTTTGGGATGCGCCGCTCTCCTCACCGCCTCGGCTACGCGGTGCCCTCACCCCGCTTTTTCGAGCAGATACCATACCGGCTGGCATCGTCCCGTGGCGAAGGTGCCTTCGGCAACCTGGACAAAGCCATCGATGTGTATCTCGACCGGAAGGTGGCGCTGAAGATGCTCCGTGCTGGGAGTCGCGCAAGCGAGCGAAACGCGGGGTGATCTGGAGCAGTGGCATCAGCGCCTCCAGGAGACGCGCGTCCGAGTGGCGTGGGTTTGACAGCCCATCGGGCAACTCGTTGTCCTCGGCAAAGGCGAGCGACAAATTCGACCGGTGTGTTGGACCAGACGCATTGGGCGCCCTGACGCGAGGCCAGCGCAAGACGGGCGCGGCGGAGCGTCTCCGTGGGAAGACGCGCCATTCGCCCCCGGGGAGAACGGGCCGGGTCAGCGGTAGCGGTAGGTGATGCGACCGCGAGTCAGGTCGTAGGCGCTCAACTCCAGCTTGACGCGGTCGCCCGGCAGGATGCGAATGAAGAACTTGCGCATCTTCCCGCTGACATGGGCCAGCACCAGGTGACCGCCCTCGAGCTCGACGCGAAACATGGCGTTGGGAAGGGCTTCCACGACGGTGCCTTCAACCTCCACGCCCTTGGGTTGAGCCATTCACCCTCCAGTGGTGACGGATGCGGCGCGAGCAGCGCGCCGCGCGTGATCAGTCTAGCGTATCCCCCAGGGAGTTCATGCGTGGTCACTCGTCACGGCCGCGAGGAGGCCGGCGCCTGCCTCCGCCGCCGCGATTGCCAAAGCCGCCCGGCCCGCCCTGGCCGCCAGGGCCGCGGGGTGGCCCGGGCGGATACCATGGCCGGGCGCCCCGACCGCCGCCCCTGGGTGGGCCGCCCTCGCGCCGGCCGTCGCGTCCGCCCGGGCGCGGACCAGGGCCACGGCCGGGCCCCTGGCCGGAGCGCGGCCCGCGCTCCTCTCGCGGGATCTCCTGCCGACTGCGGGGAGGTCCGGCGGCCAGCGCGAGGGCCGCCGCGGCCAGGTCCACCGCCTCGTGCTCAGAGGCGAGATCTTCGACCAGTTCGCGGTACAGACCCCATCGGCCTTCGCGCAGCGCCTGGAGCACCCGCTCCGCGAGCATCTCGCGCTCGCGCTCCTCCAGCTCGGCAACGCTCGGGATCTCCGAGCGCTGGATGTTCGCGCCTGTCCCCCGCTCGATGCTCCGGATCTCGCGCGCCTCCCAGGGCGCTACCAGGGTGAGCGCCTGACCGCTGCGCCCGGCCCGAGCGGTCCGACCGATCCGGTGCACGTACGACTCGCAGTCCTGGGGCAGGTCGTAGTTGATGACGTGCGAGATGTTCTCGATGTCCAGGCCTCGGGCGGCGACGTCCGTCGCGACCAGCACCTCGATCCGGCCGGTGCGGGTGGCCTTGATCGCTTTGTCGCGCGCCGCCTGGCTCATGTCGCCGTGGAGCCCCTCGGCGCGATAGCCCCGCGCGATCAGGTTCTCCACCAGCTCATCCACCATCCGCTTGGTCGCGCAGAACACGAGGGCTAGCTCCGGCTGCTTGATGTCCAGCAAGCGCGCCAGCGCCTCCTGCTTGTGGCGTCGTGGCACTTCGTAGTAGAGCTGCTCGATCGTCGGGACCGTCATCGCCGCGTCCGGCGGCGTGAGCGTGATGCGCACCGGGTCCTTCAAGTAGGCGTCCGCCAGCTCCGCCACCTGGTCCGGGATCGTGGCTGAGAAGAGTCCCGTCTGGCGCTCGGCCGTGAGCTCCTCCAGGATCAGCTCCACATCCTCGAGGAAGCCCATGTTCAGCATCTCGTCCGCCTCGTCCAGGATGACGTACGTGATGCCGGCGAGCTTCACTGACCGGCGGTGAATGTGGTCCAGCAGTCGGCCGGGCGTGGCGACGATGGCGTGCACGCCGCGGTTCAGGCTGCGAAGCTGCCGGTCGATTGGCTGGCCGCCGTAGATCGGCAGGACGCACAGCTCGCGAAATCGACCGATCCGGTTCAGCTCGCCTGAGACCTGGACCGCCAGCTCGCGGGTCGGCGCGAGCACCAGGGCCTGGGGCTCGAAACGCTTGGGGTCCAGCCGCTCCACCATTGGAATGCCGTAGGCGGCTGTCTTGCCCGTGCCGGTGAGCGACTGGACGATCAGGTCCCGCCCGGTCAGAAGGAGCGGGATCGTCTCTGCCTGGACGTGCGAGGGCTCTTCATAGCCCATCGCTTCAACCGCCCTGAGCGTTGGGCGGCTCAGGCCCAGCTCGGCGAAGGTTGTCATGGTCTGTTCACCTCTTGAAACCCCAAGCACGAGACATACCAGTCGCCTGGCACACGTTGTGCGTTTCGTACCGTCGGTCCACGCCAGCACCGAGAGGAGCCGAGCGCATGATGGCAACGGAGATCATTTCGGCCTGGCAGCGGCTGTTCTCACGCGACGCGACGTCTGACCGACAGGACACCCCGCCGGCCGCGATTCGTCACGACGACCCGCTCTGCGAAGACCGTAGGCGGCAGGCGTGCCGCGACCGCGCGCAGTTCCACCTGGGACGAGCCCGCCGGGCGAAGGACCACGGCCAGTACGAGTCGGCAATCCGGGAGATCGAACGAGCGCTTCGCTACGACGACACCAGCGAGGCGTTCTACCAGGTTCTCGCACAATGTTACCTCAAGCGGCCAGCGGCAGACGCGCGTGCCGCCTGGCAGGCGCTCCAGCGGGCTTTCTCGCTGAATCCGCGCAACAGCTACACCATCGATCTGCTACTGCAGTGCTGCCGGCAGACCGGCGACTGCCAGCAGGCCGGTTGGGTATTGCGGGCGGCCCTGGCGGCCGGTGCGCGGCGCGAATACTGGGAGCCGGTGCTCCAGCACCTGGCACGCTCCACGGAATGGCTGGCTCATATTGCCTGATCTCCCCGTCGTCATCGTCAACCCGAACGCGGGCCGCAAGGGGCGGCCTCGTCGCGAACGCCGTCAGGGCGGAAGCCGTCAGGGCGATCGTCACGGCCGCGGGTGTCGAGCACGAGGTCTGCTGGAAGTCGACGCCGTCACGGCGCACGGCGGCTGGCGGCAGCTCGGCCATCTCTGGTCGCTGCTCCGTCGCGGCGACCGGGAGATGCCAGGCGTGATCGCCACGCAGGCGCGGACGGTGGAGATCCACGCGCCGCGTCCCCCGTTGTCCATGGGCGACTCCTGCCGGCTGGGCACGAGCCCGGCCAGCATCACGACCCTCACGTGAGCGCTCGGAATCCTCGCCCTCGCCGCTCTGCCTTCACGCCCGCCCTCCACGATGTGACGACCCTGTCGCTCGAACGCGGCGAGGAGCAGACGATCCTCCAGGTCACCTGCTAA
>JADZDV010000547.1 GCA_020850915.1 Chloroflexota bacterium
GCCGGCTTCGACGTTGCGCTCGCGCCGCTCTTCGCCAGCCCCTTGCGCGACGCCGCGGTCGTGGTGGTCGGCGTCGCCCTCACCGGCGGCCTCCATCTCGACGGTCTGATGGACACCTGCGACGGCCTGTTCGTCCCAACATCCCCAGAGCGCCGCCTCGAGATCATGCGGGACAGCCACGTCGGCAGCTTCGGCGTCGTCGGCGGTGGCCTGGTGCTGCTGGGCAAGCTCGCCGCCCTGGCCAGCCTGGGAGAGGTGCCGCGTTCCGCGGCGATCGTTCTGATGGCGGTGGTCGGTCGCTGGTCCATGACGCTCAACGTCGTCGTCTTCCCCGCCGGACGGACCGATGGGCTTGGAAGCCTGGTCAAACGGAAGGCCGGACGCGGCGACCTGCTGTTCGCCACGATCGCCGCGGCGCTCGTCGGCTACGTGGCGCTCGGCCTCGCTGGTCTCGCGGCGCTGTCGCTGGTCGGCATTGTTGTCCTGGCGGCGGCTCTCGCCGTGCTTCGTCGCCTGCCTGGCCTCACCGGCGACACCTACGGCGCGCTTGAGGAGATCGCCGAGATCGCCGTCCTGGCCGTTTTGCCGCCCCTCTTTCGCTGGAGCGCAACCGCATGACCGACCGATCCCAGCCCATCTCGCCCACTGCCGCCCCACAGACGGTCCGCTACCTCCATGAGGAAGCGCGTGGCCGGGCCCTCGTCGAGCAGTTGCGTGGCCGAACGCCGCGATTCGCCTGCGTCATCGGCTATACCGCCATCTGCGAGCTACCCGGCATCTCGTCGGCCGGCCTCAGCGAGGACCTGCGCCGCTTCACCGCGGCCGCCGACGTCGAGGTGCTCCACCACGGCCGGCCCCGCTGTCTGGCGGCCGTGCCCGCGAATCCGCTCGGCCCGCCGAGTCCCGTCGTTATCACCGCCACGGCCCTTCGCCTGCTGGGCATCTCCTGCGAGGTGATCGACGCCGGCGCAGCCGTCCGGCCGGACTGCCCCCACACCAGGCTGGTCGAGGCGGTGGGCGGCGACATCCGGGGCGGCAGGGCGGTCCCGCACGCCCGGGAGCTCTTCGAGAAAGGGCTCGAGCTGGGCGCACGGCTGGCCGATCGCTCGGAGTACCTGGTGATTGGCGAGAGCGTGCCTGGCGGCACCACGACCGCCCTGGCTCTCATGCTCGCCCTGGGTCTGAATGCGCGTGGCAAAGTCTCCAGCAGCTCCAATCGCAATCCTCACAGCCTGAAGGAGACGGTGGTGGACGAAGCGCTGCGCACAGCCTGGCCAGACGGCATGCTGAGAGGCCTGGACCCTCTCGCGGCCGCGGCCGCGGTCGGCGATCCGATGCAGCCCACAGTGGCCGGCCTGGTGCTGGGTGCCGCCGGCCGTTGCCCGGTGGTCCTGGCTGGCGGCACCCAGATGGCCAGCGTGCTCGCCCTGGCCAGCGCGATCGCCCGCCGGCAGGACCGCGGCCTGGATCCCGGCGACGTCGCGGTCTGCACCACGCGCTGGGTGGCCGAGGATCCGAGCGCCGACCTGCTGGACCTGGCGCGCCAGATCGGCTCGTACCCGTTCCTCTGCTCGACCATGAGCTTCGCCGAGGCTCGCCAGGGAGGCCTCCGACGGTATGAAGAGGGCCTCGTCAAGGAAGGCGTCGGGGCCGGCGGAGCGGCCGTCGCGGCGACGCTCGCGCTGGGCATCGACAACCAGACCCTGCTCGCGGCGATCGACGCCTTCTGCGACGAGCTGTTCGGAGCCGCGCCGGCGTGATTCCGAGAATCGTCGTCGCCGGGACCGCGAGCGGCGTCGGCAAGACCAGCATCGTCGCCGGTCTGAGTCGGGCCCTGGTCCGCCAGGGCCTCCGCGTCGCACCGTTCAAGGTCGGTCCCGACTACATCGACCCCACCTACCATGCCCTCGCCACCGGCCGGACCTGCCGCAACCTCGACTCCTGGCTGCTCCCGCGCGAGGCGCTGCTGGCCACCTTTGCGCGCGGCTGTCGTGGCGCCGATCTCGCCGTCATCGAGGGCGTGATGGGCCTCTACGATGGGCGTACCGATCGTGGAGAGCGCGGCAGCACGGCGGAGGTGGCGAAGTGGCTGCGAGCGCCGATCCTGCTGACCCTGGACGTCGCGAAGCAGGCGAGGAGCGCCGCCGCGACCGCTGTCGGCTTTCAACAGTTCGACCCCACGGCGAGCATCGCCGCCTTCGTCCTCAACCGCGTTGGCAGCCCCAACCACACCACTCTCCTCCGCCGCGCTGTGGAGGCGGCGACGGGCCGCCCGGTCGTCGGCGCGCTGCCACGGCATGGTGAGGCGACCCTACCGGAGCGCCATCTCGGCCTCGTCCCGGAGGGCGAGCACGAGCGCGCGAGCGCGGCGGTCGAGGCGCTGGCCGACCTGGTCGAAAGCGCCGCTGACCTGAACGCCATCGTGGCGCTGGCGCAGGGCGCGGCACCCCTGCCGCAACCCGCGGACACGACGCCCGCGCCGGTCCGGCGCGACCGGCCCATCCTCGCGGTCGCCCGCGACGCCGCGTTTTCCTTCTACTACGAGGATAATCTTGAGCTCCTGGCCGCCCTCGGCGCGCGATTGGCTTTCTTCAGCCCGCTCGACGACTCCAACCTGCCGCCTGGTGCGCGCGGCGTCTATCTGGGCGGCGGCTTTCCGGAGCTGTACGCCAAACGGCTCGCCGCGAACCGCTCCCTGCTCGCCGCCCTGCGCCGCGCGCACGCCAGAGGGTCAGCGATGTACGCCGAGTGCGGCGGACTGATGCTCCTCGCCCGAACCCTCGTCGACTCCGATGGCCGGCGCCACGAGCTCGCCGGCCTGCTGCCGTGCGACGTGGTGATGACCGACGCCCGCGTTGCCCTCGGCTACGTCGAGTTGGAGGCCACCCAGGACCTGCTCCTGTGTCCCGCTGGCACACGGCTCCGCGGCCACGAGTTCCACTGGTCCAGGCTCGCGGGTGAAGACAACTCCAGCCCAGCGTACCGTGTCCTGGCCCCGCCTGGTGGCGATGCCCGGAACGCTGGGACGAACAAGACCGAGGGGTTTGCCATGGGCCATCTGCTTGCCAGCTACGCCCACCTGCACTTCGCGTCGGCGCCTGACCTGGCCCGCGCGTTCGTCGCGGCGCTCTAGCACCTGCCGGCCGCCGAGCGACGCTTGCTACAATTCACTCTCAGATACTACTGACGTTCATCCGGTGGGAGGTTCCGTGACCGTTCGCCCCATCCTCGTGGTGGGCAACCCCGTGCTGCGCCAGAAAGCGAAGCGCGTCACCCAGTTCGACCGCTCGCTGCACCAGCTCCTGGACGACATGCTCGAGACGATGCGGGCCGCGCCCGGCGTGGGACTGGCCGGCCCGCAGATCGGCGTCCCGCTGCGCGTCGCCGTGATCGAAGTCGAGGGGGTGGTCTACGAGCTGGTCAACCCGGAGGTCGTCAAGACCAGCGGCGAGGTCGAGCTGGACGAGGGCTGCCTGTCCGTGCCCGGCTACTGGGGACGGATCACCCGCGCGGAGAAGGCGACGGTCAAGGCGCGCGATCGCAACGGCAAGGAGATCCGTGTCCGGGGCGAAGGCCTCCTGGCCCAGGCGCTCCAGCACGAGACCGACCACCTCAACGGCCTCCTCTACGTGGACCACCCGGGTGTCATCGACACAATGCGCCGCACCCGCGCCGACCAGACCCGCGAGCCCCGGCCGACCCGGGATGGCGATGCCATCCAGGTCGCCGTCGCCCAGGAGGCCGCGGCCGCACGGGCCGAGCGGTAAAGATACCTGTCATCTCGAACAACACACTTGTTGTTCCGAACGGAACAGGCCGCGGGGTGACACCTGGTGTCAAGCCTGAAAGGTGGTGTCTTTGAGCCTGTGCGAGGGACCACGCAGGCGGAGTCCGGCGAACGGGGCCGGAGCGGCTGAAGGTCGCGGGATGGGTGCCGCCCACCAATCCCGCTCACGATCAACGCGGCGGCGGTCGGAAAGACCTTGTGGGCGGTGCCGACCGCGCGGTTCCCGGGATCGTCGGCTCGAGGGGAGGCGCGCCAGGGTGGTCGTGGCGCGGCGCTGCCATTCAGCGCGTATACCAGACGGTGTTGACCGTCCGATCCCACTCGCGATCGACGAGCAGCCGCGTCACAGGCTCGGGCGAGTGGTCCTCGCGGCGGGCCGCCCCCTCCACGCTGGCGAAGCGAACAACCTTGAAGCCGATGCCCGCCATCGTCCATCCTCCCAGCCTGCCGTGCGTGCGCCCAGCACAGGCGATCGGAAGTCGACGGCGAGCCCGATAGGTGCACGTAGCTTGTGCAAACCCGCCCGTCACAGAGCGTTGTAGCTCATGGTACGGTCGAACGGTGTTGATGATTCCGCTCCCAGCGATGAGATTTCGGAGTACGTGCCGCCTCGCCGGGGAGCTCCACCCTGTGTGGCAGCACCGCTGCAGGGAAGAGAGATGACCGTCACCGACGAGCTGTTGAGCAACAACCTGCGTTTTGCCGCGGCGTTCGATCAGGGAAGCCTGCCGACGGCGCCGAGCAAGCACCTCGCTGTGGTGGCGTGCATGGACTCGCGAATGGACCTCTTCGCCATGCTCGGACTGGAGCATGGCGAAGCGCACGTCATCCGCAACGCCGGCGGGATCGTCACCGACGACGTCATCCGTTCGCTGATGATCTCACAGCGCTTGCTTGGCACGCGGGAGGTCATCCTGATCCACCACACCTGTTGCGGCCTCCAGGCTGTCGTCGAAGAGGAGCTCAAGGCGAAGATTCAGGCGGAAGTCGGGCTGCGACCGCCGTTTTCGCTGGGCGCCTTTTCCGATCTGGATGGAGATGTCCGGCAGAGCATCGCGCTTGTTCGAACGAGTCCCTTCATCCCACACCGCGAGCACGTCCGCGGCTTCGTCTACGACGTCGGAACGGGTCGCCTGCGCGAGGTGCGCTGACGCGGCGCCACCTGCTGCGCAGCTCGACCTGGCGACACGTATCCTCGTCTGGTCTACGGCCGGCTGACCTATCGTGCTGTGGCGGCCCTGCTGGACATCTCGGCATAATATTCTGTCGCACGACACCAACCCACTTTGCTGAGGCAGTTTCGTGAAAACCCGCTGGCGGCTGATCATCATCCTGGCCATCACGCTCTTCTGCGCGGTCGTCCTGTGGCCTTCCGAGGGCGGGCTCAAACTCAGCCTCGGCTCGTGGAATTTCCAGCGCGACAACTTCAAGCTGGGCCTGGATCTTCAGGGCGGCAGCCAGCTCGTCCTCCAGGCTGACATGTCCAAGGTTGCTGAGGCAGACCGCGCCTCGGCCATCAAGGGCGTGGCTCAGGTTATCGAGCGCAGGGTCAATGCCTTTGGCGTTGCCGAGCCGATCATCCAGGTTCGCGGCACCGACCGCGTGATCGTCGAGCTGCCAGGCGAGAAGGACACCGAGCAGGCCAAGCAGCTCATCGGCAAGACCGCTCAGATGGACTTTCGAGAGCAGCAGCCTGACGGCACCTGGGTCGTTGCGGAGGCGACCGGCAATGACGGGACCCGGAAAGAGCTGACCGGCAAGTATTTCAAGAAGGCGGAGGTCGGCTTCGAGCCCCGCTCGAACCTGCCGCTCATCCACTTCGAGTTCAACGACGAAGGCGCCAAGATGTTTGCCGAGATCAGCACCCGCCTGGTCGGCAAGCCGCTCGGCATCTTCCTGGACGGGCAGCCGCTCACCACACCGACCGTCATCCAGCCGATCACCGGCGGACAGGGCCAGATCACCGGCCGCTTCAGCCTGCCAGAGGC
>JADZDV010000548.1 GCA_020850915.1 Chloroflexota bacterium
CTCGACGTAGCACCCACGGTACTCGGGCTGCTGGGGATCGACGACAGTGCCACCGTGATGCTTGGGCGCGACCTGCTCAGGGACGAGCAGCCGCTGGCCGTCTTCCGTGACGCCAGCTTCGCGGACGAGTCTCACTACTACGTGAACCGCTTTGGCCGGACGGTCGCCTCGCGCTGCTACGATGCCGCCACCGCCGCGCTCATCGACTGCGAGCCACTAGAACGGCTGCACCGCCTTGCACGCGAGCGGCTCGAGTTGTCTGACCTGATCGTCCAGGAAGATCTGATCCCGTCGCTGATCGAGGCTCGGCAGGCAGCCCGTTCGCGTTAGGCCGTCTGCCTCAGACGCCAATCTTCGGGACGACCTCCTCCGCCAGTCGCGTGACGATCTTGTCCGGGAATGGCGGGCGGATGTTCAGCAGCAGGTGCGTGGCGCCGGCCTCCACGAGCCGGTTCGTGTGGTCGATCGTCCGCTGGAGGTCGTCCGCGTGCACGAGGGTCTGCGCGCTGATCGTGATCTCGGCGGGGTCACGTCCCACGTCCGCGCAGTGCTGGCGCAGCACGCCGAGCAGGTGCGTGAACCGCTCGATAGTGCCAGCGCCGTCGTAGTTCCAGGCGTCGGCGTGCTCTGCAACCACTCGCAGGGTCAGCTTCTCGCCGCTCCCACCGATCATGAAGGGTGGGTACGGCTTCTGGACCGGCTTCGGCTCGTGGCGCGCTTCCTTGAGCTGGTAGTACTGGCCGTCGAAGTCGGTGACCGGCTGGGTGAACAGCATCTTGATGAGCGTGCACGCCTCGCGGAGACGCCGCAAGCGCTCGCCCGCGCCGTACAGCGGGATGCCCATGCTCTCATGCTCGTACTCGTTCCAGCCCGCCCCAATCCCGAACTCCAGCCGACCGTTGCTGATGATGTCTACGGTCGTGGCGATCTTGGCGGCGACGCCGGGATGGCGGTAGGTGTTACCAGCGACCATCAGCCCGAGCCTGATCCGCGAGGTCTCCACTGCCAGCGCGGCGAGCATCGTCCAGCCGTCCAGCGCGGGGCCATCCAGCGGCGCCCCAGCAATCGGGGCCAGGTGGTCGAACAGCCAGGCATGCTCCATGACTGGGATTCCGTCCGCCTCTTTCCAGACGGTACGGATCGCCTCGTAGGTCGTCATCTGCTGGATGGTCTTGATCCCGAAGCTGAGCCTCGCCACGCCCCACCTCGTTCGCGCAGATTCAGCGAGCGTGGCCGTGGAGCCGGCGCTGCCGCCAGACATCTTCGCACAGTCCGGCCAGGGTACAGTCAAGCAGAGATGCAGACAGACACAGGGTCGCGGCCAGGATGTGACCCGGCCGGGCCAACGAGGGAGATCACCAGATGGCCGAGCTGTACGTCATGGCCGAGCGCGAGATCGAGGCAACCGCCGAGCGCGTGTACGGCATCCTCGCAGACTACAATCAGCACCACCCGCGCATCCTGCCGCCCTCCTTCAAGGAGCTGAAGGTGCTGGAAGGCGGCGTTGGCGCGGGGACCGTGTTCATGCTTCGGATGGAGGTAGGCGGCCGCAAGCGGCAGTCCACCATGTTCGTGGCGGAGCCAGAGCCCGGCCGCGTCCTCACCGAGTCAGACCGCACTTCTAGTCTGGTGACTACCTTCACGGTGGAGCCGCGTGGGGAGCGGTGCCTGACACGCTTCGAGACGCGCTGGCAGGGCGCGAAAGGGATCCGCGGCTTCTTCGAGCGGATCTTCGCGCCGAGAGTGCTGCGCAAGCTGTACCGTGACGAGCTTCTGCGGCTCGACACGTACGCGCGCTCGCTGGATGACGACGAGTGACGACTGACGACTGACCACTCGTCACTCGCCGACGTGCTCCAGCACGCTGGCGATGCCCTGGCCCACCCCGATGCACATCGTGACCAGTGCGTAGCGGGCGCCGCGCCGCTGGAGCTCCAGCGCCGCCGTCCCCGCCAGCCGCGCGCCAGAGGCCCCCAGGGGGTGCCCCAGCGCGATGGCGCCCCCGTTCGGGTTCACCTTCGCCTCGTCGCGCCAGTCCACGCCGAGCTCGTTCAGCGAGGCGATCACCTGGCTCGCGAACGCCTCGTTCGCTTCCAACACGCTGATGTCGTCAGCGGTCAGGCCAGCCCGCTGGAGCGCCTTCAGCGAGGCCGGGATCGGGCCGAGCCCCATCTCGTCAGGGCGGACGCCGGCCACCGCCGTGCTCACCACCCGCGCGATTGGCTTGAGGCCCAGGGCCTGCGCCCGCTCCACGGTGGTCACCAGCAGCGCCGCCGCCCCGTCGTTCAGGCCGGAGGCGTTCCCAGCCGTCACGCTGCCCTCCTTCGCGAACGCCGGGCGAAGCTTCGCCAGCACCTCCAGGGTGGTGTCGGCGCGGGGGTGCTCGTCGGTCTCCAGGGACACGGTCTCGCCGCGCCGCTTGCCGGGGATGCTCGTCGGGATGATCTCCTGGGCCAGCGTGCCGTTCTCCATCGCGCGGGCCGCCTTCTGCTGGCTCAGCAGTGCGAACCGGTCCTGGTCCTCGCGGGGGATATTTCGGCGCTCGGCCACGTTCTCCGCCGTCTCACCCAGGGAGCAGGTGTGGCCGTGCTGGACAAGCTCCGGGTGCGGGAACCGCCACCCGAGCGTCGAGTCTGCCATCTCTGGCACGCCGCGCTGGTACGCCGTCTCCGCCTTCAGCATCACGATTGGTGCGCGGGACATGCTCTCCACGCCGCCCGCGATGAACAGATCGCCCTGTCCGCTCCAGATAGCCTGGGCCGCCGCGTTCACTGCTTGCAGGCCGGAGCCGCACAGCCGATTGACCGTCTGACCGGGTACCTCGACCGGGAAGCC
>JADZDV010000637.1 GCA_020850915.1 Chloroflexota bacterium
CGTCGTCGACTTGCCGCAGCCCGAGGGGCCGACCAGCACCACGAACTCCTTGTCGGCGATGTCGAGGTCGATGCCGCGCACCGCCTCGGTGTCGTCGAAGCGTTTGGTCACCTTGCGCAGCGAGACCTGGGCCATGCTCCCCTCAGCCCCTCAGGGCAATTGACGTCATCGCCTTGGTAGGGCGGATCAGCGTAGCGTAATCCGCCGCTCCTCGCATGACGGTGCAATACGCTCGCCCGAAGAGGGCTTCGCTATTGCACCCTACGAGCCATCGCCTTGGTAGGGCGGATCAGCGTAGCGTAATCCGCCGCTCCTCGCATGCCGGTGCAATACGCTCGCCCGAAGAGGGCTTCGCTATTGCACCCTACAAATCATCGCCTTCGTAAGGCAGATCTCCGTCAGCCCTTGGTGGCGCCGGCGGTGAGGCCGGCGATGTAGTAGTCCATCAGGAAGGCGTAGATGATCAGCGGCGGCGCCGCGCCGACGAGCGCGCCGGTCATGATCTGCCCCCAGTTGAACACGTCGCCCTTCACCATGGTGGTGACGATGCCGACCGGCAGCACCAGTTGGTCGGTCGAGGTGGTGAAGGCGAGGGGATAGAGGAACTGCGCCCATGACACCGTGAAGGCGAAGATGGTGGCGGCGATCAGGCCGGGCAGCGCCACCGGGATGAACACGCGGGTGAGGATCTGGCGGTAGTTGGCGCCGTCCATCAGCGCCGCCTCGTCGAGCTCCTTCGGAATCGAGGCGAAGTAGCCGATCATGATCCAGGTGCAGAACGGCACCGTCAGCGTGGGATAGAGGATCAGCAGCACCCACCAGCGATTGATCAGCTCAATGCCGGTCCATTCGTGGAAGACCGCGAACATCTTGAACAGCGGAATGAAGAGCAGGGTCTCCGGGATCAGGTAGGTGAGGAAGATGCCGGTGGCGAGCGTGGCCGAGCCCCAGAAGCGCATGCGCGAGAGCGCGAAGGCGGCGGGCACGCTGATCAGCATAGTGACGGTGACCACGATCAGCGAGACCAGCACCGAGTTGCGGAAGAAGCCGATATAGTCGGACGAGGTCAGAAGCTCGACGTAGTTGCTCGGCGTGGGGGCGCTCACCCACCACGGATTGGTCGCGGCCGAGATCTCGGCGCTGGTCTTGAGCGACGTGATCAGCATGTAGATCGGCGGCATCAGGAAGAAGATCGCGAACAGCACCAGGAAGAAATACGACCAGCGCAGCGCCCAGCGTCGGTCGCGGCTCATGCTGCCGTAGCGGGCTCGCGTCCCGGCGGGCAGGGCGGACGACGTCGCAGTCATGACATCTCCCCGGTGCGGCGGTTGATGTCGCGCAGAATGAATACCGCGGCGACGGTCAGGATCGGCACCATGAACAGCGAGACCGCGGCCCCGAGCGGGATGTCGTTGCCTTGGATGCCGACACAGAAAGCCCAGGTGGCGAAGACGTGCGTCTGGTCGATCGGTCCGCCCGCGGTGAGGATGCGCACGATGTCGAAATTGGCGAAGGTCACGATCAGAGAGAACAACGCGGTGATGGCGATGATATTGCGCATCATCGGCAGCGTGACGTACCACATGCGCTGCCACCAGTTGGCGCCGTCGATGGCGGCGGCCTCGTAGAGCTGCTCGGGCACCGACTTCAACGCTGCCAGGTACATGATCATGAAGAACGGTGCGCCGATCCAGACATTCACGAGGATCACCGAGAAGCGCGCCCAGTTGGCCTCGCCGGTCCACGGAATCGGCGCGAGACCGAGCCGCTCGAAGATCCAATTGAAGGCGCTGTAGGACGGATCGAACAGCCACAGCCAGGCGAGACAGCTCAGCGCCGGCGGGATCACCCAGGGCACCAGCAGCATGCCGCGCCACTTGCGCTGGCCGCGGCTCGGGATGTTGTGAAC
>JADZDV010000549.1 GCA_020850915.1 Chloroflexota bacterium
CCGGGTGGAGCGGGGAATCTCCGGGCTGGTCACCCGGGGTTATCTGGCGCGGGACGAGCAGACGCTCCGCATCCCGCCCGACCATTTCCTGATCAGCAATGAGATCATTGTCAATCTGTACGCTGAGCTGGACCGGGACACCGCCCCGACCGGACGCCCAGCCCAGTATGCCGTCTAGCGATCTAGCGTCGCGAGCGCCTCGCCCATGCGGCCGATACCTTCTCTGAGGTCGTCGTCCGAGGCCGAGAACGTCAGCCGGACGTAGCCTTCGCCGCCCGTTCCAAACTCCGTCCCGCTCCGCACCGCCACTCGGCCAACGTCTTGGAGGTAGACGATCAGGTCATTCGATGAGAGCGATGTCTGGACCTTCACCCAGAAGTAGAACGTCGCCTCGGGAATCGCCGACGTGACTCTCGGGATCCGCTCCAGCAACGCCTGGCCCAGCCCACGGCGTCGGTCGTACACGCTGAGCATCTCCCCCAGCCACGACCGCTTCGTCTCTGGTCCGGCTCGCAGCGCCACGAGCGCTGCCCGCTGGGTCATCGAGTTGATCGGTCCAACCGCCGTCTTGTGAATCAACGTGATCGCCTGCGTGAGCCCGCCCCTTGCCGCCACGTAGCCAACGCGCCAGCCGGTCATGGCAAACGTCTTGGAGAAGCTCTGCATAAGTACCGTGCGCTCTGCGAGCCCCGGCAGGGAGAGGGCGGAGACGAACTCTCGCCCGTCGTAGACCAGACTGTCGTAGACCTCGTCCGCGACCACCACCAGGTTGTGCCGCGCGGCCAGCCGCTCCACGGCCTCCAGCTCCGCTCGGGAGTACGTCACGGCGGTCGGGTTACAGGGGTTGTTGAGCATCAGCAGCCGCGTGCGGGGTGTGATGCATCGCTCGATCGCTTCCGGGTCGATGTGGAAATCGCTCCGCACCGGCGCCCAGACGGCAACCGCGTCAGCCAGTCGAATGGCGTCGACATACAACGAGTACGCCGGATTGAGCAGAATGACCTCATCGCCAGGATCGGCAAACGCGGCGACCACCGGGTGAATGGCGCTGGAGGCGCCGCTCGTCACGAGAATGTCCGCCGTGCTGAAATCCTGGCCGTGCCGCTCGTTGAGGTCGTCGGCGATCGCCTCGCGCAGCTCCGGGTCCCCAGCCACAGACGCATAGTGCGTGCGTCCCTCGCGGACCGCGCGCGCCTCAGCCTCCCGGATCCAGCCGGGCGTTGCAAGGTCCGGGTCGCCAATGGTCAGCGGGACAATGCCGGCCTCCCGAAGCGCGTCGTTGGTCGTGAACTGCACCACTCTACGAGAACTGGCGACCCGTGCAACGGCCCTGGAGAAGCGGAATCGAGCGTCTGGCGCCTGCTGCCCTCTCTCCGTCATCGCTGAAGGTCCTCTCTTCGGGCACGCCAGGCCGTCGTGTGCACGCGCTTCACCGGGCCAACAGCGGCCGCAGAAAGGCGATCGCCTGCCCCGCCGCGGTCCGGCTGTCGGGCTTCTGGGAGAACTCCATCGACAGCCAGCCGTCGTAGTCCAGTGCCTCCAGAGCCTCGAGGATCTCGCGCCACGGCAGGAACCCCTGCCCCGGCGCCAGGCGGTTGCTATCTCCGAGCTGCACGTAGGTCATGTGGCGCCTGCCACGGATCAGAGCGGCGCACAGGGCGCGCTCTTCCAGAGCCATGTGGTACGTGTCCGCCTCGAATGAGAGATGTCGAGACCCCACCCTGTCGATAAAGTCGCACGTCTCGCCGATCGTGCTCAGGAAGTCCGAGTTGATCCGGCATTGCGGCTCGAGCACCACTCGATTGCCAAGCCGCTCCGCATGCCGTACAAGCTCGTCCACAGCGGCGCGGAACCACTCCCATCCCGTCGACGGAGCTGGGGCGTTCGTCAGCCGCCCGCGCACGCTGCCGAGCGCGGCATCCACCCCCAGCTCTGCCGCCAGCTCCAGCGCACGTTTGAATCGGGCGACCGCTCCGGCCCGTACCGACTCGTCGGGGTGGACCATGTACAGGCCGTCTTCGCCGCCGATCGGCCCGGTGCTGATCGCGCTGCAGCGCAGGCCGGTCGCCTGGATCTGCTTTCGGACCGCCACGGCGCTGAACTGGTCCGGGTCTCGCGTCTGAAGCTCGACTCCGTCGTAGCCGAGAGATGCCAGGACCGGTAGGACCGTTTCCAGCGGAGCGATCCACGCCAGCGGCATCAGGTGGACTTCAGGGGTTGCGCTGCAGTAGGCCAGCTTCATCAGCGGAGATCCTCACCAGCGGCGGGACACTCGAGTCCCCCGGAACTCGATGATACCGCGCCCAGCGCTCACTGCCTCAACGGCAGAGAAGACGAGGATCCCCGGAGTCCCCTAGCCGCGCGCGATCGCCTCCAGGTCCAGTCCGAGCGACGTCGCCACCTCTCCGACCGCCTGCCAGGTCAGGTCGGGGATCGGGATACCGTCGCGCTCGCGCTGCTGCTGACTTCGCGCCTCCACCTCCCCCGGCACGAGCACCTCGTCAAACCCAGGGCCCGGCGGCACGGCCTTGATCTTGTCAACGGACGCCCGGACAGCGACGGCAGCGGCTTCAGCCGGACGGAAAGCTCCCGCGTCCATGCAGAAGATGAAGATGCCGCTGCGCTGGAAAACGGCGGGAAACGTTTCCGCCCCGACCAGTGGTCCGCTCAGCAGCTCCGCGATCACCGCGAGCGCGTATCCCTTGTGTGCCCCGAACGGCAGCAGGAATCCGCCGTGGAACAGGTCGTCGGGGTCGGTAGATGGCTGCCCGTCCGAATCGAGAATCGAACCAGGCGGCAGTTGCTGGTGGCGTGCCTTGGCGACCTTGACCTTGCCGGCGGCGATGGCCGAGGTGGCGTAGTCGAGCAGCACCGGCGGGTGCTTGCCGGCTGGGACGGCAAACGAGACCGGGTTCGTCCCCAGGATCGGCCGCGCGCCGCCGTATGGCGCGGTGATCGGCTTGCCGACGGTGCCGATCGCCATGAAGGCAACCATGCCTTCGCGAGCTGCCCGCTCGGTGAACGCGCCGATGCGTCCAGTGTGGCCGGCCTGGACGCAGGCCACGGCCGCCACCCGGCTGTCCTTCGCCTTGGCGATCGCCAGGTCCATGGCGAAAATGCCGAGCACCTGGCCGAAACACCAGTTGCCGGAGACGAGCGCCGTGGTCGGGCTCTCGTTCAGGATCTCCGGACGGGCTGTCGGGATGATCTCACCCGCGCGGATGCTCTCCACGTACTCCGGGATGCGGAGGATGCCGTGGGAGTCGTGGCCGGCCAGGTGGTTGGCCACCAGGATGTCGGCTACCTGCGCCGCTAGATCGGTAGGCGCGCCTGCTGCTTCGAAGATGGCGCTGGTCAGTCGGTGGGTCGCGGCAGGAGTGAGGACAGGCATAGCGGCTCCCTTGATTCACGGTTCGAGCAGACCCGTGCAGGATACCGCGCCGCGCGCGATGCGGGCAGTCTGCCAAGAAGACGAAAAGCGGGCGGCGCGTACGCGCCGCCCGCTTTTCCGAAGGCGTCTCCCCCTCGGTTAAAGAACCGAGGAGGCGACGCCCAAACTACTACTCA
>JADZDV010000550.1 GCA_020850915.1 Chloroflexota bacterium
CGCGCAACAATCCGTGGAGTGCGCACCCTACGGATGCAAGTCCCCGGGACGACCTGTCATCTCGAGCCTGCGAGAGATGACAGAGGAGGCGCGAGATGACAGCACCTGACGTCGCCGCTACTCCCTCGCGCTAATTGTCGTTCAACGGCGTCTTCCAATAGTCATACGTCCTCTTGACGGTCCGCAGGACGTGGAACGTCTCATACTTCTGGACGCCAGGCACGCGGGCGAGGCGCTCCGTCAGGAAGTGGAACAGCTCGTTCTTGTCCCGGAACAGCGCGCTCATCTGCAGGTCGTAACGGCCCGTCGTGATGGCGAGATAGCGGACTTCCTCGAACTCGCCGAGCTCCTCGGCCACGTCGAACAGCTTGCCCGGCGTCACCTCGATGCTGACGAGCACGTCCACCTCGTACCCGATCCGCGTCGGGTTCGTCAGGGCGACGATCTGCATGATCCCCTCCGCGGTCAGCCGCTGGATCCGGGCGCGAATCGTCGCCTCGGTCACGCCTAGTTTCCTGGCGACCTCCGAGTTTGACTGTCGACCGTTCCGCCGCAGCGCGGAGATGATCTTGAGGTCCAGGTCATCCGGGGTGTACTCGGCCACCTGGTAACCCCCCTGGTGGAGTGTGCGCCATTGTATGCGCGCGCTGGCCGGGGGTCAACGTGGCCGCCAATCGGTCAGCTCCCGCGCAGCGCCATGCTTGCCACTCGCTCCCGCGCCTCCTCGTCCAGCCACGGCGGCGACCCGGCCAGCGCATTCTCCTCAGCGCGCTCGGGCCTCGAGGTCGCAGGGATCGCTACGTGGACCATGGGGTTGCTCAGCCCCCATTTCAGCAGCGCCTGGGACCAGCTTGTCACCCCGAACCGTTGCAGAGGTCGCAGCTCGGCCGCCGACGGCGGGCTGGCCAGCAGCGCGCCCTCCGCGAACGGCCGCATCACCACCACCCCGATGCCAAGCTCAACCGCGAGCGGCAGGATCTCTCTCTCCACCACGCGCTCACGTGGGTTGTAGGGTATCTGGATCGCCTGGATCCGGCCTGTGCGCATCATCTCTGTCAGCTCGGCGTACGCGCCGTCTCGCCAGGCCGTTCCGCCGATGAGCCTCACGCTGCCCTTCGCTCGCTGCTCCTCGAGCATCGTCAGCCGCTCGCGCCAGGCGACCATGTTGTGGACCTGGTACAGATCGACCCGCCCGCCAAAGAAGGCGAGCGATCGCGCGATCTGGCGATCTGCCTCTCGCCGGTCCGGTGTCCAGACCTTGGTGGCGACGAACGCCCGCTCGCGCCGACCCTCCAGCGCAAGTCCCAGCACCCGCTCGGCCTCGCCGTACATCGGCGACGAGTCGAACACCGTCGTGCCCAGCGCGAGGGCCCGGTCGACGATCACCCGCCGATGGGCCGCCTCCGCCTCACTTCGCACGTCGAACGTGCGCCAGGTACCCATCCCAATGACTGGCAGTGATCGACCGGTCTTGCCGAACGCGCGTTGTTCCATGATCCGTCAGCCGACCGGCGCGCCGACATCGTCGGCCGCGTGCTCGATCGCCTCCCAGGTCGCTTCCGGCAGTGGGACACCCTCGCGTTGGCGCTCGAGGCGGTTGCGCGCCTCGAACTCCCCGGGCACCAGGATCTCCTCGAAACCGGGCGCCGGTTTGACCGCCTTCATCCGTAGGACCGTTCGCTCGACAGACTCCAGATACTCCGCCGCCGGTCGGAAGCGGCTGGGATCTATGCAGACAACGAACAGGCTGCTGGCACGGTGGTTCTCCGGTCGGTCCCCGCCGCTCAGCCCGACCGCCAGCATTTCGACGATGACTGACAGTGCGTAGCCCTTGTGGCCAGCCGCTGGCAGCAGGGCGCCACCGGCGTAGAAGTCCTCCACGTTCGTGCTCGGATTACCGTCCCGGTCTACGATCCATCCCTCGGGTAACGGACCCTTCTTCGCCCGGGCGACCATCAGCTTCCCCTGGGCGCCCATGCTCGTGGCGAAGTCCAGCAGAATAGGCGGCTGCCCACCCGGCCTCGGAATGCCCCAGGCCACGGGATTTGTCCCGAGCGCCGCGGACGTCCCGCCGTACGGCGCCACGAGGTGGGTGTGGCCGCTGGTCGAGCAGCAGACGAAGGTGACCAGCCCGTCCTCCGCGCCTAGCTCCGCCCATTCCCCAATCCGCCCGGTGTGATGGCCGTTGTACATCGCCACCGCCGCCAGCCCGAACTGGCGGGCGCGGTCGCGCGCCGTCGACGCGGTGAACCGCGCCCCGACCTGTCCGAACGTCCGCCCTCCGTCCACAGTCGCCGTGGCGCCGCTATCGCTCGAAAGCTCGGGCGAGGCACGCGGCTTGAGTCGCCCGCTCTTGATGTCGGCGACGTAGCTGGGGATGCGGATGACCCCGTGGGAGTCGTGGCCGGTCAGGTTGGCGTCCACCAGGGAGCGCATCACACCGGCAGCGTTCTCCTCCGTCGCGCCGCAGGCCAGGAAGATGCTCCTCCCGATCTCAGTCAGGCGTTCAACTGGCACGGTCAGCACTACAGGCTCTCTTTCTCGCGCTCGGGCCACCCGGCTCGCGCGGCTGGCGAAAACTGTCCGGTCGTCTGGTCAACGATCATAGGAGAACGCGCTCCGCCTGGTAAAATGACCCCAGAGGTATGGCCGCTGCTCCGCTCAGTCCGACCGTCAGCCCGGGGACCGGTGAGCGCACGGGGTCCAACTCCGAGGCGCTGCGCCCCTACGCCGTCGTGCTACACAACGACGACGTCAACTCCATGGACCACGTAGTCCGCTCCCTCTGTCGATCTGTCGCGACGCTCAACATCACCCGGGCCGTCAAGATCATGCTCGAGGCGCACAACACGGGCAAGGCGATCGTGACCGTCTGCCCTCTCGAGCTGGCCGAGCTGTACCGCGACCGCCTGGAAAGCTGTGGCCTGACCGCCACCATCGAGTCGACCTGACGCTCTACCCGTCGACGTCCCAGCGGGCCACCTGCTGGAGGGTGTCGTTGACGAATGTTTCGTGCAGCTCCACCTGGTCGCTCAGCCGGCCAACGCGCCGTAGGACCGCCTCAGCGGCCTCGTAGCGGGTGCCCTCCATCCAGCCTGGCTCGCGGTTGACGCCCGCTTCGCGAAGCAGGTCGAGCGTCGCGCCCGCGATCGCCGAGGCGGACGCGCTGTCCCGGCCGGTCAGCTCTTCGGCCCGGAGCAGATAGCCCGTGGGCGCTGTCAGCAGTGTCGCCCGGCAGCGTCGCAGCGCCCAGACCAGCGCCCGCGCCTGACGCTCTGCTCGGGGCGTGCCGATCCGCGGGACCAGAATGGCTGGGCCCGGCATCGCCTCCCAGCCGGCCAGAGGCAACTGCTGGACCGCCAGTCCGCGCGCTCCGAGGGGCGCGGTGAGCGTCTCCGACGCTGCCACCGCCACGACCGTGCCAGCCACCAGCGCGCCGACCGGATCGGCCCCGACCTCGGCCAGCAGAATGTCCTTTAGCGTCAGCCCGACCGTCGAGAGAGCGTAGTCCAGCGCCACCACCGCGCTGGAGTCCAGACTCGTCACACCAACTCGCGCGTGTCGGAGTCGCTCCAGGCTCCGCGGAGCCCCGGTCGCCAGGCCGAACAGGCTGGTCGGGTCGCGGTAGTACCACTGGTACAGGCCGGTCAGGCCAACGCCCGAGCTGAGCGCCCGCGCCGCGTTCGGCAAGTCCATCCATGCGGCCTCGGCGCGCTCCGACAGGAGCGCCGCCAGCACGTCCGAAGCACCGCCAAGCGGCAGCCAGCTCAGCTCCAGCCGCACAGCGGGGAAGCGCTCCGTCTCGATGGTGTACCGGAGCGGCAGCGCCTCAGGCCCGGCGTCCCTCGACACGGCGAGCGTCACGTGGTACTGCTCCAGCGCGGGCGTGGGCGATGGCGCCCGCGCCGGGATCGGCGGCACCAGCGCCGCGAGCCCTTCCGCCTGACAACCGGCGGCAAGCGTCGCCGCCGAAGCAGCCGCCGCCGACAGAGCGGCGCGCATCGCGGCCCTTCGAGTCAGGCGCTGCTCCAGGACAGCTCCATCAGTGGTAGCGGTAGACCGGTGTGCTTGGCCTGAGCGCAGCGAATGGGTCTGCCCAGACGATCGCGGATCGCCCCAGCCGCGTGAGAGACCGCCGCGGCGACTGAACGACGGCGGACACGCGGGTCCACCGCTACCCATCGGCCGCAGGCTCCACAGGCGACTCAGGCAACCGAGCCTCGGGCCCGGCCAGATTCGCCAGCACAGTCACCGCCGTCGGGGAGTGTTTGCGCCGGCGCCCCG